>CABSKZ010000050.1 GCA_902478395.1 uncultured Eubacteriales bacterium
GTTCTCAGCTCCTGACTACGACCCGCGTCCCGGATATGAGGGGAAAATCGGCAGGCCGTATATGCTCGATGAAACGCCGGCGACGCTTGAGGCGTTTAAGCGCGGCATCCATGCAGGGAGTAAGCCGCAGTAAACGGATAAGGTTTACTGTCGGCTGGGACTCTGGAGGTCTTACAGGCGCCGCGGAGCAGTCCTTCATGGGATGGCGTTTCCGCATGATGATCGCTGGTTTGACATAGATGCTGAAAACGGATATAATAATTTCATATGAAAACAGAATGTTATCGGAGGGAATACCATGGAAAAAATCAGAACCCGGTTCGCGCCGAGTCCGACGGGTTACATGCACATCGGAAATTTGCGGACGGCGCTTTATGCGTATCTGCTAGCGAAAAAAGACGGCGGCGATTTCGTGCTGCGGATTGAGGACACTGACCAGGAACGCTAAAAGCATGACGAAGGCCCGGATATCGGCGGTCCTTACGGACCGTATATCCAGAGCGAGCGCAGAAGCATCTACCAGGAATACGCTAAAAAGTTGGTAGAGATGGGCGGCGCGTACTACTGCTTCTGCGACAAAGAACGTTTAGACGCACTGCGTGCGCAGCAGGAAGCGGCGAAGGTGATGCCCAAATATGATGGGCACTGTGCAAAGCTCTCCAAAGAAGAAATCGAAGAAAAATTAGCCAGCGGGGTTCCCTATGTCATCCGCCAGAAAATTCCGCGCAGGGGCACCACGACCTTTTATGATGAAATTTTCGGAAAAATTTCTGTAGATAATGCAACATTGGACGACAATGTTCTGCTTAAGTCCGACGGACTGCCAACGTATAATTTCGCGAACGTTATTGACGACCATCTGATGCACATCACACATATCATCCGTGGGAGTGAATACCTTTCCTCCACGCCGAAATACAACCTGTTGTATGAGGCGTTTGGGTGGGAGATTCCAACGTATATCCACGTATCGCCCGTCATGAAGGATGCGCACAAAAAGCTGTCCAAGCGGGAAGGGGACGCTTCCTATGAGGATTTTATCAACAAGGGATATTTAAAGGATGCGGTTGTGAACTATATTGCCCTGCTTGGCTGGAGCCCCGGAGGGGAACAGGAAGTGTTCACGCTGGACGAACTGGCCCAGGCGTTTGATTTGAAAGGCATCAGCAAATCCCCCGCGATATTTGATATTGCAAAGCTGAACTGGCTGAATGGCGAGTATATCCGCAAGCTGACGCCGGAGGAATTCCACGAACTAGCGCTGCCATATTATAACGGAGTGATTCAGAACCCGTCCATTGATTTGAAAAAAATCAGCGCACTGTTGCAGCAGCGCTGTGAAAAGCTTTCTGACATTCCGGAGCAGGTGGACTTCTTCGACGCTCTGCCGGAATATGGACCGGAGCTATACTGTCATAAAAAGATGAAAACAAACGAGGAGAATTCCCTCACCAGCCTGAGGGAAACGCTTCCGGTGTTGGAAGCCTTGGAGGACTGGTCGTTTGACGGGCTACACAACGCACTGTTTGAACTGATTGCAAAGATGGAAGTAAAGAATGGCATTATTTTGTGGCCGCTTCGTGTCGCGGTATCGGGTAAAGCGTTTACCCCGGGCGGCGGCATTGAACTTGCGGAGATTCTGGGGAAGGAAGAAACACTCGCGAGAATCCGAAAGGGTATTGACCTGTTGAGCAAATAAGCATATATAAAAAATCCCTGTTAAGAAGCTTTATGGCTTCTTAACAGGGATTTTTTATATCGGGGAAGTTCCTATTTTGCCAGACTTTTTCTGTATTTTTCACTTTCCCAGTTGTTGATGAAGTCGATTCCCGCCTGTCCCATCGTCTGCACTTGTTTTCCGGCGGCAAGAATGTTTTTTACCACATATACATACCCCATCATGGTTTCGAGAATGGTAAATGCTTCAGATTCGGTAGTTTTAAACACAATTTTATCTGGTTCCAGTGCGATTTTACCTTCCTTGTTGCTGCTGTTTAAATATACAAGCTGGTCGGGGTAGAGTGTCAGCTCGTCAAATACCTCCGCAGTATGGTTCTGAAAGAAATCCAGCAGGAACGGCGAGACTGAAAAATACATATTTTCGCCCTGCTTTTCCAGCTTCAGCTCCGGGTACGGTTCCGTGATACCAAAATAATTACGGATGGTATTATTCACATCCTTATGAATCTCATTGCACTCCTTCGGGCAGTCTGAAGTGGTGACCAGGCCATGGTTCTGCATGAAAATGACCTGCGGGAATTTCCCTTTTTCTGAAATGCATTTTTCAATTTCCCGGTGCATCGCAAGCGTCAGTTCGAACCCGGGATTGATGTATGGCAGCCAGATAAACGCATAGGGTTTATCCTTCAGAATTTCTTCCGCCAGCGCCAGCCCCTCCGTACAGCAGGTTAATATGTTTGCATATACTGGATGGGTATGGGTTACGAAGGTTTTCAAGATGGAATGAAACCCCGCCTCAACAGATGGACGGAGCGGCTTCAGGCCTTCCGTTTCCAGCACGTGTGCCTTGACGAATGCGCTCGCTTCCTTTTCCAAATCCACATCGCGGGAGGTATCTACCGTCTTGTGATAGTCCGCAATTGATTTATAATCAACAATCACATAGCCGTCGTTTTCTGTAATCTGTTTAATTTGATAGCCCGAAGCCTTGACCGCCATCCGGGTATCATCCAGCTTGACGGAGGTATTCCCGCCACCGCCCTGCACGTAATCCGGCAGGCTGCCGATATCCACACAAAGTTCCACAAACTCTTTCAACAAATCTTTCGCCATTTTATAACCCTCCATTTAACTTATAATGATAAGCGGCTGCGCCGCTCTTGTAAGCCGGGGAGATATAGCTGAACTGCGTGGAGATGACGCCTGTCTTTCCGCCCGATGTCTTCTTTATTACGGACGGCAGGAGTTCATCTCCCATTGAACAAGGCGGCTGTATCAACAGCCGCCTTAAGTGCATATGTTATCTTTTTAACAAAACATCCTGTTCGTATTTTCTGACATCCGAAAGCCATTCGTCCTTCACAGGCACGTTGTTTTGCAGGCAATAGTAATCCCAAACCGCGCTGAACGGGTAGGATTTCAGTTCCTCCAGCATTGCGAGGCGCGTAGTGAGGTCGCCCTCTACCTCTGCCTTTTTCAGCATCTCTGTCGGCTCCAGCATTGCAAAGATGAGCGCCTTGATGGTATTTCTCATACCAATCGTCCAGGCGGCAACACGGTTGATGCTCGCATCGAAGAAATCGAGCGCAATACAGGTTCTGTCATAGAAATTGCCGCGGTTGATTTCCTGCATGATGGCCTGCAACTCGTCGTCAAAAATAACAACATGGTCGCTGTCCCATCTAACTGGACGGGAAACATGCAGCAGGATTTTATCCATAAATGGGAACAGAGCAGTGAATTTGCCAGAAATCATTTCCGTCGGATGGAAATGGCCTGCGTCGAGGCACAGCAGTGTCTTGTTCTGCAGCGCATATCCCATGTAGAACTCATGGCTGCCTACGACGTAGCTTTCGCTGCCGATGCCGAAGACTTTGCTTTCCACTGCGTCAAGATTGTATTTCGGGTCGATTTTTTCGGCCAGAATTTGGTCAAGAGAATCTTTCAGGCGCATACGCGGCGCGTATTTGTCGACGGTGATATCTTTATAGCCGTCTGGAATCCAAATGTTCGTCACGCAGGGAATTCCCAGCTCTTTGCCGAAATATTCGCCGATTTTACGGCAGCGTTTGCCGTGTTCAATCCAGAATTTACGAATGTCCTCATCCGCGCTTGACAGGGTGAAGCCATCGTCGCTCTTCGGATGGGAGAAGAATGTGCCGTTGAAATCCAAGCCGATGCCGAGTTTTTTCGCCCAGTCTACCCATTTCTTGAAATGTTTTGGCTCTATTTTGTCACGGTCTACCGGCTCACCGTCAAATTCCGCATAAATTGCATGCAGATTGATCTTGTGTTTGCCCGGAATCAGCGTAAACGCTTTTTCAATATCCGCGCGGAGCTCGTCGCCGGTTTTAGCTGCGCCAGGATGGTTTCCAGTCGCCTGAATGCCACCTGTCAATTCGCCGTCACCTTCAAAGCCATGCACATCGTCACCTTGCCAGCAGTGCATAGAAATACTGATAGTTTTTACCTTTTCCAGTACTTTGTCTGTGTCAACGCCAAGCTTTGCGTACATCTCTTTGGCGATGGCATAGTTTTTTTGTACCAAGTCTTTCATCTAATAAGCCTCCTTATGTATTTCGCTTCAAGTACATGATTTTCTTAATCAATTATACTGGTAACATTATACCTATTATTTTCAGGAATTTCAATAGGTTTTTTATGAATTTTCTAACACGTAATTTACATAACACAGATACATAATACAAAAGATTTTGTGCGCGATATCTATAAAGAAGGAATTATTTGCCTGGCATATTTGCGAAACTTTTTGGAACTTTACCCCCCTCCCTGTCGTATAAATACTATAAGCAACCGGGACACGGCGCAAATAGATAGACTTGCTGTGTTGCTGTAATACTGCAAAGTAATCAATCGGAACTGCTGAGAAATTACCAGAAATTTGTACTTGCATTTTGACAGAATCTATAGTATCATAGAACTCGTGGTTGACATAACAACAAAACGATAGCATATAAGACAGTCTTGTTGTATCGTTTGTTTTTTAATACTAGAACAAAGTTATGTTAACTGAAACGCTGATGCAATATCGGCGATTTCGGAGACATGGCGAGGAGGTGACGTCTGTGATAGGGCAAAAAAGTAATTTGCCTGAGAAAACCGAAAGGTTGGAAATCAATTCAGACAGTTTGGAACAGGACAAGCAAGAGCCGCAGCAAAGTTCATACAGAAAAGACACGAAACACATAAATGTGAAAATTTTTAAGGAGGAATCTTTAATGTCTAAGGCAAGAAAAATAACATCCTTTTTAGTAGCAGCTGTTATGACAATGGGAATGACTTTGACATCATTTGCTTCGCTTCCGGGTGACGTTGAGAATTCACCGTATGAAGAAGCGATTGAAACGCTGGGCGCACTGGAAATTATGGTAGGCGACGAAGAAACCGGCAACTTCCGGCCTGACGCTGAAATTAAGCGTTCGGAATTCGCAAAGGTTGCAGTAGAGGCGATGGGACTTGGTTCTGTTGCACAATCTTCCAACAAACCGACCAAATATCCTGACGTTGTTGAAAACCACTGGGCAAACGGATATATCAATGTTGCGACGCAGCAGGGTGTTGTAATCGGCGACGACGAGGAAAACTTCCGTCCGGACGATTCCATCAGCTACGCTGAAGCAATGACGATTTTGGTCAGAATCATCGGCCATGAGCCGGCGGCTGAAAGCAAAGGCGGTTTCCCGACCGGTTATATCGTAGTTGGTTCTCAGAACGGAATTTCCAAAAATGCGTCTGCGGGCAGCGACGATAAAGTAAAAAGAGGCATGGTTGCTCAGATGACTTTCAACTCTTTGGAAGTTAAAATGATGGAGCAGGTAGGCTTCGGTGAAGATGCAAAATATGAAGTTGTAGATAAGACGCTGTTGGAAGACACGCTGGATACAGAGAAAATCAGCGGTCAGATTACAGCGGTTGGCACCAGCAGCATCTCCGGGACAAGCTCCCTGAAGGACGACGAAGTTCGCATCGGCGATGATGTGTACAAAATCGCTGACAAAGCACTGAACGGTGTCAGAAACCTGCTGGGCTTCTCGGTAACGGCGTATGTAAAGGATATTGACGACGAGCTGATGATATCGAAGCGGCGACTGACGGAGAGAAAATCAAACTGGAATACTGGCTTGATAAAGACAATGACAAAGACACGGAAGAGCTTCTGATTAAAAAAGACGCACAGATGATATTCAATGGAAAAGCGATTGAGTTTGACATTGACCTGTTGAAACCGGAAGCGGGCAGAATCGTTGCGCTCGACCAGAACAACGACGATGTTTATGATATCATCTTCGTAACCTCTTTCGAAAACTATGTTGTGGAAGAAGTTATCACAAGCAGCAACCGCGTGACGGACAAATACGGCAAACCGTCTCTGATACTCGACCCGAAGGATAAAGACGTGAAATTCGTTATCTCCAAGGGCGGCCAGACGCTGTCTATCTCTGACCTGAAAGAATGGGATGTCCTGAGCGTTGCAAAGAGCAAAGATAACAAAATCATCAACATTGAAGTTTCCAGCGAAAGCATCACCGGTAAGGTCGATGAAATCGTAGGCGATAAGAGAATCATTAATGGGGAAGAATATAAAATTGCGAAAAACTACACGGAAGATATCAACCTGAACGACGAAGGTACGTTCTACCTCGACGTAGAAGGTAAAATCGCGGCGGTTGACACCACAAGCACACTGTCTTCCAACTATGCTTATCTTGCGGATGCCGGCCTGAAAGACGGCTTCGACAAGCTGCTTGAAGTCAAAGTATTCACCAAAGAAGGCGAAACCAAAATCCTGACTTCTACGCAGAAAATCAAGCTGAACGGTAAATCCGGTCAGACTCCGGAAACAGTTCTGAATGCGTTAAAGAAATCTGACGCGGTTGCTCCGCAGCTGGTAACCTTTGAAACAAACAAGGACGGCGAACTCACACAGATTAACACGGCTGTTGATAAAACTGCTGACAACGCAATCAATAAGAACGTGTTCACGCTTAACGTTAAAGACAGCCTGACTTACCGCGAAGCGGCTAAGAAACTGGGTTCCTATAATGTAAACGAAAACACACTGGTATTCGATATTCCGGATGGAAAAACGGACACGAAGGATTTCGAAATTCAGGATATGAAAGTATTTGAAGATGAAAACAGCTATGATGTTTCCATCTACGACCTGGGCGAGGATCTGACGGCGAAAGTAATCGTTGTTACAAATTCTCAGGGTGCTGCAAATCTCGAGGCTCCTATCGCGGTTGTTGACAAAATCACAACCATGGTAAATGAGGACAACGAAAATGTTGAAAAACTGTATGCTTACCAGAACGGCGAGCAGATTGAACTTCTGACTGCTGAGGAAGGCGTACTGGTTAACGAAGACGACACACAGCTGTCACGCGGCGATATCATCCAGCTGAAAACCAACAGCAAAAACGAAGTGGAAAGCGTAAGAGTCCTGTTCGAAGCGAAGAACAAGGATACGGAAAAAGAAGAAGTCATCAACGATGATTTGAAGACCGTCTACGGTAAAGTGGTCAAAAAATTCCCGACTTCCATCAACGTTAAAGTTGGAGATGACGGCGCAGTTGCCAACTACAACATCAGCGGCGTAACGGTTTACGAACTGAACACCAAGAAAACCAACAATGCTATCAAAGTTGTAGAACCGGGTGACATCGCTCAGTATGATGACCTCGACCCGAGCCGTGTATTCATCAGAATATACAAAGACGCGGTGAAAGAAATCGTCATCGTAAAATAATTCACTTGCCAGCCAACCAATAAAATATAATCACACAACCTCCGAAAGGGGCTTCGCCGAAAGGCGGGGCCCCTTTTACCTTGTAATGGGGGACTGGGGGCGGAGCCACCAGAAAGGAATCACGAAGACGGAATTGATTTCCGTCTTGGTGGAGAAGGCGGCTTTCATCCGCCTTCTTTCAAAAAAAAATATCACCCCACAAATTTTATTGTGGGGTGAAGGAGCCGGGGACCGGCGGCCAATGAGGCTCCGCCGAAAGGCGGGGCCCCTTTTACCTTGGAATGGGGGACTTGGAGGCGGAGCCACCAGAAAGAAATCGCCAAGAACGGGGTTGATGTCTGTCTTAGCAGAGAAAATACTGAAAAGACGCCATCTCTTTTAGAAAACGGTGTCATGTAGAGTTATTTGATGAAAAAATCGCTTTTCTGAGCCGCGGAAGTGAAATAAAGAGAGACTGTTATTGACAAGTATGCCATACCATGCTAGAATTGATTCAAACTGAAAAAGAAAGTGGGAGATAACGATGGGAATGCGGGATGAATGGATTACGTTGATTACAAAATTGGCAGATCCGGTCCTGACTATATTTGTTGAGCGGAGGCAGGATATGCCTGCACAGGGGGACGCTACTCGTAAGCACTTTATGTATCTGGAAGCACTGGGGCGGCTGTTATGTGGCATGGCTCCGTGGCTGGAGCTTGGCGGGGATGACACGGAAGAGGGAAAGCTGCGGCAGAAATATGCCGAAATGGCAAGAGAAGCAATTGATGCAGCAACGGATCCCGCATCGCCTGTCTATTGTAATTTTACGGATGAGCTTCCGTCTTTGAAGCGGCCGTATGCAGCACAGCCGATTGTAGATGCCGCGTTTTTAGGACAGGCCTTTTTGCGCGCGCCAGAAGCATTGTGGGGAAAGCTGGAACCGCGTGTAAAAAGCAATGTGATTAGCGCTTTTAAAACGGTTGCCAAAATCAGATGTTTCCGCTCCAACTGGCTGTTGTTTTCCGGAATGGTGGAAACCGCACTTGATATGATGGGCGGGGAAGCAGATATGATGCATGTCGATTATGGCTTATTTGCATTTACAAATTGGTACAAGGGAGACGGCATATACGGCGACGGGGAGCTGTTTTCCTTCGATTATTATAACAGCTTTGTCATCCATCCGATGCTGTTGGACATCACGGCGCACATGACAGGGAAATATACGGACAGAGAGGAAGAAATGCGGGCTTTCCAGCAGAAGGTCGTACGACATGCAAAACGGTATGCGGCAATACAGGAAAAACTTATTAATGCGGACGGAACATTCCCGGCGGTTGGACGTTCCCTCACCTACCGATGCGGTGCGTTTCATCTGCTGGCACAGGCGGCTTACCAGCATTTGCTTCCAGATGGACTGTCACCTGCGCAGGTTCGGTGCGCGCTGAATGCTGTCATTAAAAAATGTTTAGAAACCCCCGGAACGTTTGACGGTAACGGCTGGCTGCAGCTGGGGCTTTGTGGATATCAGCCGGGTATGGCTGAGGTTTATATATCAACGGGCAGTCTTTACCTGTGTTCGACAGCGTTTCTGCCGCTTGGCTTACCTGCCGACGACGATTTTTGGAGCGGTGCTGATGAAAAGTGGACGGCACAGAAAATTTGGTCTGGCGAGGACTTCAGGGCCGACCACAGTGAAAATTAATTCGTTTAAAGAATATAATAAACGCCGCAGAGAAATCTGCGGCGTTTCGCATTGACGGCAAGACTCGTCTTTGCGGGTGCAATAATAAAAATATGAGAAGGATGGGCAAAGGTTATAGAAGCTTTTTATCAGCGGCTTTGGAGGCGCAGATATCGCATCCGGTGCAATAGGTTAGATTATTATCAAACACACGTTTAATGGTAGTGAACAGTTCCTTGTTTTTGATATTTTCACTGCCGTGGATAACCAGTTTTTCAGGGGCAAGTGTTATCAGCATACTAATGAGCAGGTCGTCGTAATTGATTTCGGTAAGATTATCCTCTTCGTCCACAAAGTCGGACAGACATTTTGATGTGATGTTGTGTCCCGACTCATCCAGCAGATTATAGCGGCCGTCTATGGTTACAATAATATGGGTGAGTTTGGGCCGGGGTTCCTGAATATTCACAAAATATTTCAGGAGGCCGATGAACTCCTCATATTCCTTTTGCGTGACATAATTATCAATCAGCCGGTCTATGACCTCTTCCAGAATGCTTTCATACTCCTTGAGTCGGAAGGAAACAAATCCGTCTAAGAGCATGGTTGTGTCCTCTTTCAGATAATCGTAAATGCTGAGCAGGATAGCCTGCTTGCGGGCGTTGTAACCGATGTCGGGATCGTCGGTGAACAGTTCTATGTTTTTTAAGACTTCCCGTTTTTGCGCGGGTGCGAGATAGTTGTGGTTTTCAGACAGAAGGCGTTTAATAAACCGGATTTCATAGCGGTCGATAATGTATTCGGCTATGGTATTGAGATACCGGTCCAGTATATACAGATTGTTATCGAAGTCAAAGTAAAGGTAAGTGATTTCGTCGTTCTCGCCGTTTTTTTCAATCGAAATCGGAAAAACGCAGTCGGGGCAGCTTAAAAGCCTGTTTTTAATCAGGTTGATATCTCCGCGGACCCCAAGCGTTATTTTATCGTACACAAGCATCACTCCTTACATGTTCTCTCAATGCTTCTGCTGCTGCACGCCATGGGGCGGCGTTGTTCCAGCGGATGCAATCTCTGGCGAATCTATGTGCTGCGTTCATTTCGTTGGTTTTATTATTGACGGTTTTTAAGTATCTATACTGAATATTGTTCCGAGGTCAAGTAATTTTTGATTCGGAATTTCAATTATATCTATGTTTCGTTTCGACAAAAATTGGGAAATGGCGTCGCCGTCCGGGTGAAGAGAAAGATCGCCGGCAAAAAGCAATGTATTGGTCTTGGAATGACCGGAAGCACCGCCGATGAACCCATATTCGTATCCGGGCAGGAGAATATGGCCCTGCTGAATGGGAAGCACCGAAAGTCCACAGGCCTCCGCCGCGCGGCGGATAGATGGATCAGCGGTGATGATGCCAGATTCATCTGCGATGCAGGTGGAACATTTCGCGTATCCCTGCCGTACATCTATAAAAACAAGCCCGCTCGACCGGGCATGTTCCAGAATTTTTGGGTCGGCATTTTTTTTGTTTCCAAACAGAAAGGTTCCGACGCTTGCTATATTATATGCAATGTCCTTCGGGTAGTTACCGCTTAAAAACGTCTTCCCTTGTACCAATTTTATGCCGTACGGTGCGAGAAGGCTCTGGTAAGCGGAATAGACATTTGGCGCGCAGAGAAAAGAATGATACCCGAGAGGAAATAACACCATGTCCGGATGATAGCTGATCGGCTCTGGCAATTCCGCACACTTGACTGATTTTAATATGGTATATTCCGAACCCCAGTACCGCTCCAGCAGAGAAGCGTACCGTGCGTCGGCAAGCAGAATTTTTTTGCGCATTTTCATTTCTCCTGTTGAAATCTTATTTCTTACAGTATATAATACTAATTATAAAAGAAAAAAGCAAGCGGGAGGTTTTGTATGGTATACCTGTTTTTGGCGGAGGGATTCGAAGAGATTGAGGCTTTGACAACGGTGGATATTCTGCGCCGCTGCGGCATTGCAATACAGACAGTTTCTGTAGCAGAGTCTATGGAGGTCGCCGGGGCGCATGGCATTGCTGTAAAGGCGGATAAAATGCTGGAAGATGTCGTGCTGGAAGATGCGGAAGCGCTGGTGCTGCCGGGCGGAATGCCGGGAACGGATAATTTGGAAAGCTGTGGACGGCTGAAGGAGCTTTTGCGGCAGGCTTATGCGCGGGAAATCTTGATTGCCGCCATCTGTGCCGCACCAAAAATTTTGGGGGCGATGGGACTCTTGGAAGGAAAATGTGCGGTTTGCTTTCCAGGATATGAGGATTTTATGACCGGCGCCGAGGTTCTGACAGAAAATGCGGTGGCGGATGGAAATATTATCACTTCCCGGGGAGCGGGAACAGCACACGATTTTGCGTTTGAAATCGCGAAAAAGCTTGGCAAGGCAGTGCAGGCCAACGTTACCCGGGAAAGTATGTTATATGACAAATAACTATTTGCTTTTGTAAGCCGGAACCCGAAAAGGTTCCGGCTTTTAAATTTTAGGAATAGTACGCGGATTTCAGCATAAATATGAAGTATAACAATGTAGAGGCTTCTTGAGGCCTCGGTTGGAGCATAGGCGGCTGGTCCGCCTCGTCTTTAAGGAAATATGCTTAATGCGGTTTTTTGCAGCAACGGAAATCCGACATTGAAATCTGTTATGAAATAAGGGGAGTCTGATTATGAAAAAGATATTGTCGATTACCATCGCGATGCTGATATGTTTAACCGGGATTCCGGCGGTGTTTGCGGAACCGGCTGCGCTGGAGCTGTCCGCCCCGTCCGCGATTTTGATTGAGGCAAGCACCGGACAGGTCCTGTTCGAGAAAAACAGCCATGAAAAGCTTCCGCCCGCAAGTGTGACAAAAATTATGACGATGCTGTTGACTATCGAAGCAGTCGACAGCGGAAAAATTAAAATCGACGACATGGTGCAATGCTCAGAGTTCGCCGCGTCGATGGGTGGTTCGCAGGTCTATCTCGAACCAGGAGAACAAATGAGCGTGCGCGAGATGCTCAAGGCGGTTGCGGTTGCCTCCGGCAACGACGCCGCGGCGGCTCTTGCGGAGTTTGTCGCGGGCAGCCATGACGCATTTGTCACAATGATGAACGAGCGGGCCAAGCAGCTCGGCATGAACGACACCAATTTTGTGAACTGCAACGGCCTAGATGACCCGAATCATTATACTTCCGCTTATGACATCGCGCTCATGTCAAAGGAACTGGTTTCCCATCCGCTGATATTTGAATTCACGACCATCTGGATGGACAGTCTGCGCAACGGGGAATTCGGGCTGGTCAATACCAATAAGCTTATCCGGTTTTATGAGGGAGCAAACGGCCTGAAAACCGGCTCGACCAGTATTGCGAAATATTGTCTGAGTGCTTCGGCAAAGCGGAATAATATGAATCTCATTGCGGTCATTTTAGCCGCGCCGACCTCAAAAGACCGGTTTGGGGATGCGACAAAGATGCTGGATTATGGCTTTGCGAATTACGCGATTGCCAATAGCCTGATTACAGAGGAGGAACTGCAGCCCGTCAGGGTGCTGAAAGGGACGCAGGAGCAGGTGGAAACGATGGTTCCGGAGGGCTTTAATGTCCTTGTCAGCAAAGCCAAGCTTAACAGCATTGAAAAGACGATGACGATACCGGAAGAAATTGAGGCGCCCATACAGGCTGGGGAAAAAATCGGTGAGATTGAATTCACGATAGATGGGCAGAAAATTGGCGGGACTGATATTCTCGCGCGCTCAAACGTTGATAAAGTGAATCCATTTGAGATGTTTGCCAAGCTGACAAAACAATTGTTTTACGGCGGCAATTGAACCGCGTGGTTTTGACAGAATTTTTCAGAAGGCTAACTATATAAATAGAAATTTTACGAAAACCGGAGGTGTATTCCTCCGGTTGAGCGTGTCGAAAAAGTCGACACGCTTCAAGTCGAAATCTGTCTTCGACATCTTTCGCTTGATATCAAGGGCTTACGTTCGCACGAACGCTAACGCGTCCAGCCCTTGCAAGGAGCGGATTTCCCGGCACATGTCCGG
>CABSKZ010000051.1 GCA_902478395.1 uncultured Eubacteriales bacterium
GAGGGTACAAAATGTAGAAGTCTCGTAGGATAAACAAGTGTAACGTAAAAAATACTTTAAACAAAGGAGAGAGATTTATGAAGACAAACAAGTTCAGACGTTGTCTTTCGACAGTGCTGGCAATTTTTATGCTGCTGACCATTCTGCCGTCCACGGTGCTGGCAGACGGCACTGATGCAAATAGTGTGAGCATCTGGTTTTCGACCATTGACAATGCCGCAAAGGACTTTCCAGTTATTCGCAGACAACTGACGGTTCCGGCAGGTACAGGTGCGAAATACGGCTGGAATAACGCCGAGCCGGGACATCTTGTCGGCGGGCAGGATCACGGGGTGGAAAAAGGGGAAGTCACTGTAATGGACGCGCTGCTGTATGGGCATGAGGAAATTTACGGCGACGCGTTCACCAAAGACACAATGGGGAATTACATATCCGGCAGTGCGGCTTATGTGACTAAAATATTCGAACGCTCTGGTTCAGGGATTGGATTTGCGGTCAACGATCGCTTACCGGTCGGACAAAAATCTGACGGTTATGCGGCCAATGAATATGTACTGCAGGACGGTGATGAAGTCACCTGGTTCCTGTATGGCGGTGACTATTGGGAAGATTATTACAGCTATTTTGACAAAAAGTCTGCGGATATCGAAACCGGTGAACCGCTGACGTTAACCCTTGAATCCTTTATGGCAATGGGCGCACTTTCCGGTTCTCCCGGAACCGATACACCAGCACTTGAGGTCAGGCCGGTCGAAGGTGCGACGATTATGCTGGCAGATGAAGATGGTACCCTTTTAGATGTTCTTGGTGATATGGATACCCCGGTGGAAACCGACGAAAATGGCCAGTTTACTTACACTTTTGGTAAGCCGGGCACCTACTATTTGACGGCAGATGGCACAGTTGCCGCTATGGGGCTGGAATGCCCGATCGTTCTGCCGTGGTGCGAGGTCACTGTTACGGAACACGTGGTGGATGTTGACCCGAATGTTTCCGCAACGTGGCCGAATTTCCGCGGCAGCGAGAACAATATGGCCATAGTAGACACATTTACCCCGAAGGATGCGGCACACACGGAATTAAAATGGGCTAAGAAATTTGGAAGCGGCTGGATGGGACCTTCGCCTGCAGCGCCGATTATCGTGGACGACAGCCTGATCGTTATGTGCGGAAACGAGCTTATGAAGCTAAATTTAGACGACGGTGAAACTCTTGCTACCGCGCAGATGTCATCCAAGCCAAATTGGGGCTACACGCCCCCTGCTTATGCGGAGGGATTGATTTTCTGCCCTCTGTCGGGCGGTGTAATCGAGGCCTTCAGCGCCAAGACCTTGGAGAAGGTTTGGAGCTTCGATTCAGAAAACAGCAATAATGACCAAGCGCTTTCGCCGATCACTTACGCGGATGGTCGGATTTACACCGGATATTGGAAAGGCGAGTCCTCTCCGGCGGATTTTCTGTGCCTCAACGCACAGACTGGTAAACTGGAGTGGTCGTATGAAGTAAACGGCGGCTTCTACTGGGCAGGCAGTGTTGTCATCGGCGACTATGTTGTGGTCGGCACCGACGACGGGGAGACCGGTTCTTCTAAGCTTCTGGTATTTAACAAGACCTATGCGGCAGGAGAGGACATCCAGCCGGTTTCCAGCGCTGATCTGACTGGCTGCGGCGATCAGCGCAGTAGCCTGGCCTATGCAGACGGAAAGGTCTATTTTACGACGAAAGGCGGTTTTCTGGGCAGCGTTGCCATTAATGCAGAAACTGGCGCCATCAGCGAGCTTAAAACTGTATCTTTAGCGAATGAAGATGGCTACCGTGAAGCTACCTCTACACCGATCGTTTATGGCGATTATGTCTACTTCGGTGTTGGAAAGAGTTTCTCAAATGGTTGGTTTGTCATTGCAGAGCGAGACACGCTGGAAGTCGTTAAGACCCTCGAACTGATCGGCTATCCGCAGTGCTCCATGCTACTTTCCACGACCTATCTGGAAGAGGACGGCAAGCTCCGTTTCTATTCTACCTATAACAGCCGCCCCGGCGGTCTGTCGCTCATCACAGTTGAGCCGGATGCTCCGGAAACTGCCGCGCTGAGTGAGCTTTACAATGCGGAAGGCTATGAGCAGTATTGTATTTGCAGCCCCATTTGCGATGCGGACGGTACAATTTATTATAAAAACGACAGCGGCAATATACTGGCTGTCGGCCGCAAGGTCGTACCCGAGGTTACAGTTGCCGCGTATGACTATAATGCAGGCGCGGCGAGTATTGAAGGCGCATCGGAAAGCGGTGTGGTATTTAAGGAAACCATTTCCTTTATAGATGGTCTGACCGCCGTGGATGCGGTTAACACGGCAGCTGAGCAAGCTGGCGTGGAACTGATAATGAGTGATGGTTATGTTTCCGCAATCGGCGGCATAGGTGCCGGAGAAGGGATGAGCGGCTGGTGCCTCAATTATAATAATGACGACTTTGCAAACCTGGGCTTACAGTCCCTGACTCTTGCAAGCGGCGATCAGATCAGTTTTCATTATTCAGTCAACCCAGACGGCCAGACCGACGACATTGGCAACGGCTGGTATGGCAAACCGATTATTACCTCACTGACGCTTGCTGGCCGTACGGTCACCATGCGCAAAGAAACCACCTTTGATACTTCCGGCAATTCTGCCACCAAGTATTTTCTCCGCGGTTCGCAGGGCGGCGAGAAAGAAATGACGGGAAGCGGTACAGAGACCGACCCATTCATTATCCCGATTTCCCTGCCCGCCGGAACAGACCTTGAATCGCTCGAAGCAGTTTATGAAACTTCTCTCGGTGAGCATTATCGTAAGGTTACGGGGTTGGATGGTGGACAGGATTATTCAGACGATCATTCTGTTACCCTGGCAACCTTAGGAGGCAACACGGTATATTACATCGTAAAGGCTGATGTGGAAAGCAATGGTGGCGGTTCAACAGACAACCCTATTTCAGTTTCCTTCCGTCTAATTGGAGCGACCAAGTCCACGGAGGATGTGAACCTCGAAACTGGCACGGGCGATTCTGAATACCAAAACTGGATCAAAACAAAAAGTTACAAGCTGGACAAAAACGCCACCGTGTATGATTTGTTCACAAAAGCATTGGATGATGCGGGCCTTTCCTACAAAGGGGCAGAAGAGAACTATGTAAAGTCTATCACCGCGCCGTCAGTCTATGGGGGCTATCAACTCAGCGAGTTCACGAACGGCCCACGCTCCGGCTGGATGTACACACTCAACGGCAAGCACCCAAATCTGGGGCTGTGCGAGCAGAAACTGAAAGACGGTGACAAAGTCATTTGGCACTATGTCAACGACTATGCTTACGAGGTCAAAGACTGGTTTGATGATCCTGCCTATCCAGGTCAGGGCAACGAGGACACTTGGGTAGACTGGGAAAAGGACATTGAGGATAGTAACCCTTCATCTGAAAATGACGATGATAACCGCCCAGGTAGACCGAATACTGGCCGTCCATCGGGCTCAGGCGGCAGTAATATATCCGTTGTTACTCCGACGACCGATCCGACCATGCCTAGCGACAATGAAACGCCTTTCACCGATATTGCTGACCACTGGGCGAAGGATATGATTTCATACGCCTATGAAAATGGCCTGATGACGGGCATGAGTGATACAGCGTTCAACCCGGACGGCGTGTTGAGCCGCGCGATGCTGGTGACGGTGCTGTACCGCATGGCTGATGAGCCGGAAACAGCCGCTGAAACTGCCTTCTCTGATGTTATGGCAGATACATGGTATACCAAAGCAGTGAGCTGGGCGAGTGAAAACGAGATTGTGAGCGGCTACGGAGATGGAAATTTTGGCCCGGAAGATGCAATTACGCGCGAGCAGCTGACAGCAATTTTCTACCGCTATGCAGGCTCGCCAGAGATTTCCGGCATGGGGCTTGACGAATTTGCAGATGCAAACGCCATTTCCGATTATGCGAAGAGCGCTATGCTGTGGGCGGTGCAGAATGGAATTGTAAACGGCAAAGGCGATGGCATTATCGACCCCGCCGGCAATGCAACCCGCGCAGAAACGGCAACGATTTTCTATCGTTATTTGGAAAAAACGGAGTCATAATAATAAAATTCAATATCAGGATGAAAACTGTGAAATTCAGTGCGTGCCTGCCACCGCCGTATAGCCGGCAAACCACCCATTAAAAACGGCGGGACGGAAGAAGGAAACGGTTCTGCGCCCTGGTGTGATGCAGGACCGTTTTTGTTTTGTCGGAGGTGGCATATTTATTGAAACAACATAGAGATTGGAAGCCGAATCAATCTTTAACACCAAAGAAACTTGAAAGCTACCGCCGGTGGCTTTCAGAACTGGATGCAGAAGCGCGGCAGCCGGGCGGCAATTTGTCGCAGATAGACAAAGGGCTGTGGCAATACTTCAATCCCAAAACGGTATTAGGCGGACAGATTTACAAAAGCTACTCAGACGAGGAACTGCTTACCTTTGTTCTGGCTACCATGAACCATCCAGGCCACAAACCGGTCTTAAATGAAATTTATTGTGTTTACCTGCGGTATCTGAAAATACGGTTCGGTGGCTTGGATAAAGTAATCGCGCTCGCTAAAACACGGCGCAAACAACTGAAGGAAGAGGCACAGTGGCCGGCAGACTGGACCGAGCGCGTATCCCCTACGCCCCTGCTTGTGCACTGTGCGTGTCAAGGCTGTCCACTGGAAGAAGCAGAAAAGGAACGGCTCCGACAATTTTGTGAAACTGTCATAAAACGCGGTTTCCCTCCCACAGAAGCGGAACTGTCGCCAAAAGTGAAAGCTATGTTCCGCAAAAATTGCGGTTCCTGGCAAAAGGGGTTTAAAATGATGAACATACCGGTTCTAAACAAACGGGCACTCAAACATTTAAAACAATACTGGGCGCAGGAACGCGCAAAAAAAGGAGGAGAATAGATGAAACAGGCATGGAAAAGTACCATTTGTATGGTTTTATCCACTCTGATGATTCTAAGCGGCGGCATCGGTGTATTTGCGCTGGAGCAGGATGCATTGGAAGAAGCAATCAATGACACGGCCGCCTATATCTATGACACGGTGTCCAACCCACAGGTGGGTTCCATCGGTGGCGAATGGGCAGTGCTCGGGTTAGCACGCAGCGGCTATGACGTACCGGAAGAATATTATCAACATTATTACAGCACCGTAGAGAAATACGTTAAGGCGTGCGACGGCGTTCTGCACGAGAAAAAGTACACCGAATATTCCCGGCTCGTCGTGGCACTGACGGCAATCGGAAAAGATCCTTCAAAAGTGGCGGGCTACAACCTGCTTACTGCGCTGGGCGACTACGACAAGACCATCTGGCAGGGGATGAACGGCCCCATCTGGGCGCTCATTGCGCTGGACAGCGGCAATTATGAAATGCCGCTGAATCCAGACGCCAAAACGCAGGCGACGCGCGAAATGTACATAGACCGTATACTGGAATGCCAGTTGCCGGACGGCGGTTGGTCTCTGTTCGGAGGGACAGAGGCGGCTTCGTCGGGCGACGGTGTTTCTGACCCTGATATTACCGGAATGGCGCTTCAGGCCTTGGCGAAATACCAAGACCTTGAGGACGTAAAACAGGCAACCGAAGAGGCGCTCTCCTGTATGTCCGCCCAACAGAATGATAACGGTGGTTTCTCCAGCTGGGGTACGGAAAATTCTGAAAGCTGCGTACAGATGCTGGTGGCGCTGTGTGAACTGGGAATCCCATTGGACGACGCACGGTTTGTAAAGAACGGCAAAACCATGCTGGACAATTTAATGACTTATTATGAGCCGGGCAAAGGCTTTTCCCACACCCGTTCGGGCAGCGGTTCTAATCAAATGGCAACCGAACAGGGCTTTTATGCACTGGCTGCGGCAAAAAGAGCGCTAGACGGCGCAAGCAGCCTGTATCGCATGACAGACAACAGCCTTAATGTACCTGAGCCAACCGGCGGCAAGGAACAAACAATCGGTCTGCCTGGTAAACATACGGATATTCAGGTGGTGGGGATTCAACACCCCGGCAAAACCTTTGCGGACATCAGCGCACACAAAAACCAGCCAGCAATTGAAGCACTTGCAGCACGTGGAATTATTAACGGTAAATCGGACAACGCTTTTGAGCCAGACGCGACCATGACAAGAGCGGAGTTTGCAACCATTATTGCCAGAGGATTGGGACTTCCGATTAGTAACGCAAATAATATTTTTGCAGATGTAGAGGAAAATGACTGGTTCTGCTCTTATGTGAATACGGCTTATGATTACGGAATTGTCAATGGCGTATCCGAGACAGAATTTGCGCCCAACGGCACGATTACCCGAGAAGAAGCGGCAGTTATGGTAGCTCGGGCGGCAAAGCTGTGCGGCATGGATACTGAAATGGAGATTTTCTCTGCGCGGGACGTATTGGCTGGTTTTATTGACTACGTCAAGGCTTCCGATTGGGCTGTTACCTCGCTGGCATTTTGTTATGATGAAGGGATTCTTGCAGATGACACAATGGAAATCCACCCCCAGCACTCCATCACGCGGGCAGAGATTGCACAAATGCTGTTCAGCCTGCTGAACAGCGCCAAGTTGTTGTAAAAGGGGATGCGGTATGAAAAAATACAAAAATCATATTATCATCGGAGCGGTTATCGTAGCTGTGCTTGCACTGGTGTTCTGGTGGGGCGGCAATGCACCGGGGCTGCGGGGCTGGAATCCGCAGCCAGAACCTGCGGTTACAGAGCAAACGGCCTCCCCGGAGGGTTCGGGGGTGCCAGCTGCAAGTCCTGCTCCCTCGTCGGAGTTACGCGTTACGGTGACGCCGGCAACCAAACCGAACGCTGCGTCTGAAGAAACGCCGGCACAAACAGTCAAAAAACCGAATGAACCGGCTACGGCAGAAAACCGACCAGAGAGCAAAGATAACACACCGCTTACCGCGGATGAAAAAATGAATCTGGCGGCGCAGATGGCCGGCGGTTCCTCCCCAGGGGTTGCAGCGGGAAATGAGGAATATTCTCAAAGCCAGGGCATGGAGATTGACGCATCCACAGGCAAGGACAAATACCAGACCGCCCCTGTGCCGGATGGAAAGCCTGTGCCAGTGGAGCCGCAGAACGCGGTGATTACGGATAAGGAACTGACTTGTACACTATCTGTGCGGTGCGATACCATCTTGCAAAATATTGCCTGGCTTGACCCGGAAAAAGTGGAACTCGTTCCAAAAGACGGCGTTATTTTTGCAGAGCGGACCGTCACCTTTTACGAAGGGGAAAACGTGTTTAACCTGTTGCTGCGGGAGATGAAAAAGAACAAAATCCATCTGGAGTTTGAAAATACGCCCATTTATAACAGCGCCTATATTGAAGGCATCCATAACCTTTACGAATTCGACTGCGGGGAGCTGTCCGGATGGATGTATAAGGTGAATGACTGGTTTCCCAATTATGGCTGCTCACGGTATCAGCTAAAACAGGGGGATAAAGTCGAATGGGTGTATACCTGTGACCTTGGCTTAGATGTGGGCGGATACTATGCCGCGTCAGGAGAGTGAGACAATGTCAAATGCATTTTCTGGGTATCATCCGGCAGTCAATTTTACCTATTTTACGTTAGTTTTGGTTTGTTCCATGTTTTTTATGCATCCGGCGTGCCTGGCGATTTCGCTGATGTGCAGCTTTGCGTATTCTGTAAAGCTGAATGGGAAGAAAGCTATAAAATTCAATCTGCTGTATATGCTGCCTGTGCTTTTGGTGTCAGCACTTATAAATACCGCGTTCAACAACGAAGGGGTGACAATTTTAACCTATCTGCCCAGCGGAAATCCGCTGACGCTGGAATCCATTGTGTATGGGCTTGCAGCGGCTTGTATGATTGTGAGCGTGATTGCTTGGTTTTCCTGTTACAACGCCGTGATGACCAGCGACAAGTTTATCTATTTATTTGGGCGTATCATCCCGGCGCTGTCGCTGATTTTTTCAATGGTGCTGCGGTTTGTGCCAAAGTTTAAGGCGCAGATTCGGGTGGTATCCGATGCACAAAAGTGCGTCGGGCGTGATGTATCCAACGGCAGCTTGTTGCAGCGGGCAAAGCATGGGCTTACCATTTTATCCATCATGGTAACCTGGGCGCTGGAAAATGCGATTGAAACAGCGGACAGTATGAAAAGCCGCGGGTATGGCCGGCCCGGTCGGACGGCATTTTCTATTTTTACGTTTGATTCGCGAGACAGAAAAGCCATGCTGGCCATTGGCGCGGCGGGGCTTTATACCATCACTGGCGCAATGCTGGGCGGAATGCGCTATCGCTTTTTCCCGTCGCTGAAAGGCATAGCGCCGACGCCTTATTCCGTCAGCGTTTTTATCGCGTACTTTATTCTTTGCACAATACCCTTAATCATTGAATTGTTGGAGGACAAAGCATGGAGAGCTATCAAATAAATCATTTTACCTTTACTTATCCAAACAAAGGGACGCCTGCGCTTTCCGATGTCTGCCTCACCATTCAAAAGGGCGAATTCGTAACGCTGTGCGGAAAATCTGGTTGTGGGAAAACGACGCTTCTGCGGCATCTAAAATCGATTCTTGCACCACACGGCTTGAAAAGCGGGGAAATCCTGCTAGATGGCCAGCCGCTTAACAGCCTGTCGAATGAGGAACAGAGCGAGCGAATTGGTTTTGTCATGCAGAGCCCCGACAACCAGATTGTAACGGACAAAGTGTGGCACGAGCTGGCCTTTGGACTGGAAAGTATGGGACTCAAAACACCGGAAATCCGCACGCGGGTGTCGGAGATGGCGTCTTTTTTCGGGATTCAGACTTGGTTCCACAAAAAGGTGGCGGAACTGTCCGGTGGGCAAAAACAACTGCTCAATTTGGCTTCTATTATGGTCATGCAGCCATCGGTTTTGATTTTGGATGAGCCAACCAGCCAGTTAGACCCCATTGCAGCTTCGGATTTCTTAGAAACCATCCATAAAATCAACCAGGAACTGGGGACAACGGTTATTCTGACCGAGCATCGGCTGGAAGAAGCATTTCCCATGTCTGACCGGGTGATTGTAATGGCGGATGGACGGCTCATTGCAGACGGTACACCCGCTGAGGTAGGCATAAGGTTGAAAAAAACAAATCATGATATGTTTATCGCTCTGCCGACGCCTATGCGGGTATATGCAGGTGTAGAAAATACGCTTGACTGTCCGGTTACCGTGCGGGAAGGACGGAAATGGCTAGAGCAAATGACGACAATACAGCCGCCGGACGATACAAAGATTCCGACAGATGTATCACCGATACCGACGAAACCTATGCTGGAACTGCGGGAGGTATGGTTCCGGTATGAAAAGGATGCGCCGGATGTGGTAAAGGGGCTGACTGCTACGGTGTATGAAGGCGAGTTGTTTGCCATGGTGGGCGGCAACGGTACAGGGAAAACGACGTCGCTTTCCCTGATGAGCGGATTACACAAGCCCTATCGCGGCGAGGTGCTGCTGGACGGCAGACCACTTGATAAAATCAGTGGTGCAGAGCGCTTTCAAGGACTTTTGGGCGTTTTGCCGCAGAGTCCACAGGCATTGTTTGTGAAAAAGACGGTCAAATTGGATTTGTATGAAATGCTCAAAGAAAAAAAGCTGTCCCGTAAGGAACAGGATGTACGAGTGGCACAGGTGGTGCATCTCTGTGAACTGGAACCGCTTTTGGAGATGCATCCCTATGACCTGTCCGGCGGCGAGCAACAGCGTGCGGCGCTGGCAAAAGTTCTGCTTCTGCATCCGCACATTTTGCTTTTAGATGAACCCACCAAGGGATTAGATGGACATTTTAAGGAAAAACTGGCTCGAATTCTAAAAAACTTGCAAGCCGCCGGCACAACGATTGTGATGGTATCGCACGATATTGAATTTTGTGCTAAATATGCCGACCGCTGTGCCATGTTTTTTGATGGAAGCATCACCGGCTGCAATACGCCGCGCGCATTTTTCGGAGGTAAAAACTTTTATACCACGGCGGCGAACCGCATGGCGCGGACGACACTGCCTGAAGCAGTACTGGCGGAGGATATTATCCTGGCCCTGGGTGGGACTGTCCCAGATGAACCGCATCAGGAGCCTACAACGCCGGATTACGCCTTATACAACAGCAAACCAGAAGTACGCCCACCGCAAAGAAAAGAATTATCAAAAAAACGGATTTTAACCGGAAGTTTCTTCCTGGCGCTTCTCCCACTGACTGTGTATTTATTTGCGAACAAATTTGACGACTGGCGAGATTATTTGGTACAACTATTTATTGTACTGGAATTGGGATTTTCGTTTACGGCTTTTTTTCCTGGCAAAGAATTGACTGCCGCAGATGAATCTGTGCAGGTGTCTAAGGGAAAACGGCGGCTATCCAAACGGACAATTGCGGCGATGGTTATGATTTTGCTGGCTATTCCGCTCACTATTTTTATAGGCATCTATTATTTGGATGACCGCAAGTATTATTTTATTAGCCTGCTGATTATTTTGGAGACCATGCTGCCTTTTGCGCTGGTATTTGAAAGCAGAAAGCCGCAGGCACGAGAATTAATTGTGATTAGCGTGCTGTGTGCAATCGCAGTGGCAGGGCGCGCCGCGTTTTTTATGATGCCGCAGTTTAAACCGGTTGTAGCGCTGGTTATCATCTCCGGCGTGTGCTTTGGAGGTGAAACAGGATTTTTGGTTGGTGCAGTAACTGGATTTGTATCCAACTTCTTTTTCGGGCAAGGGCCGTGGACGCCGTGGCAGATGTTCGCTTTTGGCGTGATTGGATTTTTAGCGGGCGTATTGTTCCGCAAGGGGTTGCTTCGAAAGACAAAGGGGGCGCTGTGCATTTTTGGCGGGCTGGCAACATTCCTGATTTATGGAGGAATCATGAATCCGGCGTCAGTATTGATGTGGCAGTCAAAGCCTACCGCGGCGATGTTTGTATCGGCTTATTTAATGGGCATACCGTTTGATTTAATTCATGCCGCTGCCACGGTATTTTTCCTGTGGTTTTTATCCGTTCCCATGATTGAGAAGCTCGACCGAATTAAGGTGAAATATGGACTGGTTGAAGGGTAATAAATGGTTTTATGAACAAACTTACAAATAACTTTGAAGTTACTCCTACTAAATGGCTCAGAAAGGCGCCACGAACTACTGTATTTTAACCCTGATTGAGCGGACAAAATCCTTTTGCGGCTTGACTCTTTGTTTGACGACATGCCGCACAACGCGCTGGCCTGCTGCAAAAACGCGCGGGTGCTTCTTTATGACAGGCCGTAGAACACGCAAATCCGGATTTGGCGGAAACAGAGATAAACAGGGAGGATAGCTTTAAGGACGCAAAACGGATTTTGGAGAGGGGGCGATGGTAGCTGTTTCAGCACTGGTATTATGAGATTAACAGGCGGGCAAGTTGGGAATTAGACGTTGTATTGGCTTATAACGGCGACCTTTCGGCATGAGCCGCGAGGCGGTGACAGACCGAAGCTTTCACAACCCCGTTCCCTATTTGCTTGGTTTTGAGGACAAGCCGCTTTGCGGGAGTTTGTCTTAAAATCTACATCCCTCGCTTCCCTGCAAAAGGGGGAGCGAGTATATATAAAAGGTGATGACAAGCGCAAACATCTTCTCCAGAATGGATAACTGCAACAAAAAGTGGGATTTTCCTCGACTATGGCAGCAACACGCTGGAGGTGACAGGTCGGTGCTTCTTAGAGGTGCGCTGCCAGTACCCGCTGATGATTTAACTGCGCTGTTTGCACAAATATGCTGGTTGACAGGGAGATAATATATGATACAATAGATATAGAATGATTCTTCACCGACAAAGGAGGAATTCCATGATTTTTTATTTTAGCGGAACCGGCAACAGCCAGCTTGCCGCGAAACAGATTGCCAAAGCCGTCGGGGATAAAATTGTTTCCATAAACAGCCTGCTCAAAGAGGGAAAAGAAGGCAGCTTCCATTCAGAGCGGCCGCTAGTGTTCGTCGCGCCGACCTACGCCTGGCGGCTCCCAAGAGTGGTTACACAGTGGATAAGCCAGACGCGCTTTACAGGTAACCAGAACGCCTATTTTATACTGACCTGCGGCGGGGACTGCGGCAATGCGGCCGCCTATGCACATAGGCTTTGTGAAAAAAAGGGCTTTGCCTTTAGCGGACTTGCTTCTGTCGTGATGCCTGAAAATTACCTTGCCATGTTTCCCACGCCGGACGAGGCGGCGTGCCGCGCCATTTTAGATAAGGCAAAGCCGCAGATTGCTGCTCTGGCAGGACGCATAAAAAACGGAGAACCGTTTTTAGAAAAACGCGCTTCCTTTGTCGGCAGGCTGTTAAGCGGGCCGGTGAACGGCTTATTTTACACCTTTCAGGTGCGTGACAAGGGATTTCGCGTATCCGACGCCTGCGTTTCCTGCGGGAAATGTGCGGAGCGCTGTCCCCTTAACAACGTTGCGCTTGTAAATGGAAAGCCTGTTTGGAAAGGAAATTGTACGCACTGCATGGCCTGTATCGGGGGCTGCCCTACTGCTGCCATAGAATATCAGACCAAATCAAAAGGGCAGCACCGGTATTATATTATGGAGGATGAAAATATGAAGGGCGGAAGCGAATAGCTTCTGCTTTTTTGCTTCCCTCGGCTGCTCTGAAAGAATGGCGGTAGGTTACTGCTCCTTTGTGTCTCTCAAATCTGTGAAAGTTTGCATAGTATGAAATGGACAACATGCGTTGTCTTATTATTCTGGAAGGTAAACCCATCTATGAAATGCGAAAAATGATAATGCTGTTTTGGAATCTTTCTTTAAATATTTAAAGGAAGAAGAAACCAGCAGGGGCAATTACAGAACTCTCGCAGAACTTAATCACTTACATAAATGAATTATATAATTCTATCCGTCCTCACTCATATAGTGGAGCATTTACTTCTGACCCAAGGGAGGCGTTGTTTATGTACTCTTCATTTTTTCTCTATTTTCTATCCCTGTCTCTTATACACATCTC
>CABSKZ010000052.1 GCA_902478395.1 uncultured Eubacteriales bacterium
GTATAATTATGCGATTTGTTTGAAAAATGATAATTATCCTATTGGATATGTAAATGTAAACATGGATGATAGTTACGATTTTGGGTATGGGCTTCGTAAAGAATTTTGGCATAAAGGTATTGTTACAGAAGCGGGCAAGGCTGTTGTTGAACAGTTAAAAAAAGATAACATTCCATATATTACGGCAACACACGATATAAAAAATCCCCGCAGCGGTGGTGTAATGAAACAACTGGGCATGAAATATCAGTATTCCTATGAGGAACAGTGGCAGCCCAAGGAACTGGTCGTTACTTTTAGAATGTATCAATTAAATCTTAATGGCGCAAACGAAAGAGTATATCGAAAGTATTGGGATGAGTCGGATGTACATTTTATAGAAACAGATATATAAACAGATGCAGAACCCGAGCAGGGGAAGGCTTGGGATAGTATCAATAGAGGTTTTTTAAAATAAAATATGGAAAGGCCACTCATTCCGATGCTTGCTTCGAAATTTAATTGAAAAGCAATGAAACAGAAGAGGTGAAATGTTTGATTGCCTCCCAGATGGTGTCTGCAAAAAATTGAAGATATACACGGATATAAATATTCTTTCATCGTATAAAAAGAACGAAAGCACTGTTGCTTTTGCTCTCTTGACGATATCAATCATGGTTTGCTGCAAGCTGAATTTAACGATAGGTGATTTTGGCGCGGTGGATTTTTACGGACCACATGAGATAGGGCGATTCGGGAATGAGAAGAATCGCGAAGCTTCGGCTCTATAGCGGAGACTGCGGCCCGTATGGGAAACCCGCAAACACAGTTGTTTTCCCCTTCTAAATAATTGTTTTTTCAACTGACTGCATTCCGACGTGATTTTTGCCGTTTCTCCCACCCCGCGGCGCCCGATTTTCGGCTTTTGGGAATATCGCATACAACATGCATCGGTTCGGTTAATACCGTATGCAATAGGCCGAAACAGAAGCGATAATAACAGAAAAAGTTGAAGCTTCGAATGAAATCAGGCTGATTCGAATTACTTGCGAGCATAAAAAGAGCGTGCCTTGGAATATTCCAAAGCGCGCTCTTGTGTTATTTCCTAACGCAAAATAAGTGGAAAAATTACAGCGGCTTTATTCCTCCCAGTTGTGGTAGACATTTTGAACATCGTCGTCATCTTCGAGCGTATCGATGAGTTTGGACATAAACAGAATATCCTTTTCGTCTGTCAGTGCCACAGTGGTCTGCGGGATTTGTTCCACTTCCGCAGAGGCAAATTCGTAGCCTTTTTCAGTCAATTTATCATATACGGAGGAAAAATCCTCCGGAGCCGTCAGAATTTCATAGCAGCCCTCCTGCGGGGAGAAATCCTCCGCACCTGCGTCGAGCGCGTCCATCATGAGGGTATCCTCATCGATGTCGTTATCCTCGCCGGCATCTATGATCAACACACCCTTTTTGTCGAACAGAAAGCCGACACAGCCGCTTTGACCAAGGTTGCCGCCGAACTTGTCGAAGTAATGGCGCATATCGCCCGCAGTGCGGTTGCGGTTGTCGGTAAGCGTTTCTACGATGACAGCAACCCCGCTGGGCCCGTAGCCCTCGTAAGTGATTTCCTCATAGTTATCCCCGCCCATCTCGCCAGACGCTTTTTTGATGCAGCGCTCGATATTATCATTCGGCATATTGTTTGCCTTCGCCTTGGCGATGGCATCCTTGAGCTTCCCGTTGGTTTCCGGATCCGGCCCGCCTGCCTTCACGATAACCGTGAGTTCCCGGCCGAGCTTAGTGAAAATTTTTCCTTTTTTAGCATCACTTTTTTCTTTTTTATGTTTAATATTGGACCATTTTGAATGACCTGACATTGTTTGCTCACTCCTGTTTCTTAATTTCCTTTTGCATGATTTTTTCAAAATCGCATATTTTTTGTACAACCGCCCATACTACTATTAAAAATAGTTTTGGAAGGCGGTAACAGTTCTATGCAATATCTTTGGGTGTTTTTGGTTGGCGGCGCACTCTGCACGATTGCGCAGGTCTTAATTGATAAATGCAAGCTCACACCGGCACGGATTTTGGTCATCTACGTCACGGCGGGCGTTTTGCTGACACTGGTTGGTGTATATGAGCCGTTGGTCAAGTTTGCGGGCTGCGGAGCGACGGTTCCGCTGACCGGATTTGGATACTGCCTCGCGAAGGGCGCGATGAAGGGCGTATCTCAATTCGGGTTCTGGGGTATTTTTTCCGGCGGCGTGACGGGAGCTGCCGGTGGAATTGCAGCGGCTGTGGTATTCGGCTATCTGGCAGCGCTGATATTCAAACCGAAGGCAAAGAAATGAGGGAAAGGCCGCCTGCGGCTCCCCGCGGGAAAAGCGGCTTATGCGGGGCGTTTGCAGGTCTGACAAAACCCGGAAGCCCGACGGTCTGCAATGGGGCAAACCTATAAAATGGTGCCCATTTCCGTCATGCTGTAAAAGCGGTTTCCGCCGACGATGATATGGTCGATGACATATACATCGATTGCCTCCAGCGCGGCGACGAGCGTCTTCGTCGTTTCCACATCCTCCGGGGACGGACGGGGGTTGCCGCTGGGATGGTTGTGCGCCAGAATAATATTCTGGGCGTTGTGTTTGAGCGCCTCGCTGACAATCAGGCGGGGATAGGCCTCCGTCTGGTTCACGGTTCCGCGGACCACGGTGCCGCTGTAGTGTACGCGGCGCTGGGAATCCAGGCAGATGATGGCAAATTCCTCATTTTTTTTCCCAATGAATAGGGATTTGGCGTATTCCCCGGCTGTTTCGGTATCTCCCAGAATAATGTTCCGGTCCCATTTCGCGGTCTGATAGACGCGGGACAACTGGGGAATCAGCGTTAGCAGAACCGCGGCGTTTTCACCGACGCCTTCGACCTGCTGCAGCGCATATACGTCGGCGTCGAGTACATTTGCAATATTTCCGAAGTGGTCGATGAGCTTATGGGCAAGCTCATTGATATCCCTGCGGGGAATGGCAAAGTAGAGCAGCAGCTCCAGAATTTCATGCGGCTCAAAGCTGTCGATTCCCTCGTTTAAAAAACGTTTGCGCATCCGCATTCTATGTCCGTCGTGCGTCATGGTAACACTCCCGAATCGAGTTTATCTTTGGTTTTTTATTTTTCGGCTTTGATTTGGCGGCTTCCCGGCTTTACGAGCGGGAGGCCTTTTTTACAGAGCGGGCATTCGTCCGCCTCGTACGAGACAACCTCCATGGAGATGACGGATTCGAGCGGGACACCGAAGTCAATTTTTCCGCCGGTACGGTCCACGACTACGCCGAGGCCGACAACCTCGCCGCCGTGTTCGCGGACGATATCGATGACCTCACGGACGCTTCCGCCAGTCGTCACGACATCCTCCACGACAAGCACCTTCTGGCCCGGTTCAATGGTGAAGTTTCTGCGCAGAGTCATTTTCCCGTTTTCCCGTTCCGCGAAGATGTTTTTTACACCGAGGTGGCGGGAAACCTCATAGCTCATCTGAATTGCGCCGATGGCGGGGCCGATGACAAGCTCCACACCCTTGCCGGCAAATTTTTCAGCCAGAGCGCGGCAGAGCTCTTCACTGTATTTTGTGTATTGGAAGATTTTTGCACATTGCAGATATTTATCCGAATGGCGGCCGGAGGTCAGCAAAAAGTGCCCCTCCTGAAGCACATCGGCCTCTTTTAGGATTTCTAAAACTCTCTCTTTTGTAATCAATCTGTTCGTTCCTTTCCTCTATATTTTTTCTTACCTATTATTGTACACATTTTTCATACAAAATTCAACTCTTTTTTTCACGGCTCGGAATATGGTAAGGTTGGCAGGTGGCAACTTTTTTCCGTACCGGAATATACTGTACTATACGTTTATGATTTGAGGTGAGAAAATGGGAGATGTGTTAATCGTGTTTTCATCCTCTACGACGGCCAACCGTCTGAAAAAGCTCGCGTTTAAAAATCAGATAAAGGGAGTCAGCATTGTGCAGACGCCGAAGGCAATCAGTAAGGATGGATGCACATATTCCCTGCGCTGCAGTACAGGACAGGTCTCAGAGCTGACTGCGTTGGCGGATGAGTATGGAATACGGTACAACAAGATATACAGGGAATATTTGGGCATGGATGGTTTAAAATCATATGAGCCGTATTAACGGAATAGCTGGAGTTGTCCGGCATAACAGACAAAACCGGAAAAGTGAAAGAGGCGGAGAACCGTCTCTTTTTTTACGGAATCGCACAAGTTGTAACCGGTAACTTTTTAGAAAAAATTGGGGCGGAATCCTATGTTTTGGAATGTTTCGTCCGGTAAAATAGAAAAGCAGATGGATTTACAATGAAATTCGGCGGAACAATCCTATATAGATGGAGCGCAGTAAAAGGAGGGCGCACCTCTGCTATCTGTGAATTTTTACACTAGGTAGAAATGTGGCAAGTAAAGGGGTTGATTTTGTTCTGTTTTCATGATATGCTAAATATAAACGAGGAGTGGCAGACACAGAATTTATTTTTTAGGATATTGCCGGAAGGGAGAGAAGCGTCCATGCCCAGGACAACAGAACGCAGGCAGCCAAAACGCGGATATTTTTACTGCTTTTTAGGCATGGCAGTTGTGGTGATACTGGCGCTGTTAACGGCTGGCTGGTTCCATACGCCGCTGCATGGAATCGAGATTTCAAAAGTAGGCCGGCTTTCAGAGGGGTGGATGCTGGACGGCAGACCCGTGACCCTGCCATGCACCTTAGATTTTTCCGGCAATCAGCTATATCTAACCAGAAGCCTTTCCGATATACATCAGGCTCAAGGCGATGTTTTTGTATTCCGTACCCGCTATGAATCGATTCGAGTCTGGGCAGATGAAAAAATCATTTATGAGGCAGCGCAGGGCAAAGCGCACGCACTGAGCAGCATGTGGCACTTTATTCCGGTTGATGGGACAGCGGGGGCATCCCAGTTACAGGTAGAATTGGTCCGTTATGAGGACAGTAACCGATGGGAACTACCAGAGGTGTTGTTTGACCAGCCAAGCGCAGTATATTTATATCTAATTGCATCGAATGTTTCGGCTATTCTGTTTTGGAGTATCAGTATTCTGATTACTATCGCGCTGCTTCTGATAGCTGTATTTATGGCTGGATACAAAATTTCGGGCATCATTCCCATCGTTCCTCTGGCAGTTTTTGTTTTTTTGTCAGGACAGTGGATTATACTGGATTCCAAGCTGACTACCCTGTTGGGCGGGAATTATGCGATATCCTACTTTCTGAGCTACGCTGCCTTTTATCTGCTGACCGTCCCCTATTTAATGTATATTCAGTTCATGCTGAATGGAGGAAAAAGAGCGTTCCGTATTTTGATATGGGCTTTCATTGTAAACGCGTTTGTCTGCTTCCTGCTGCATATACTGGGCGTGGTTTCTATCAGGGATACAGCGTTTACCGTCCATCTCCTCATAGCGGCGACGGTATTGCTTTCTACCCGCGCTTTTTGGCTTAGTGTTGTGCGGCGGCGGGAGCCGGAGCTGCGCTGGACCTTTGCGGGAACGCTGCTGTTCTTTGTATCAGGCTTGATTTCCATACTGTTGTATTATTTGAAGGCGCTTCCCCCGGCGAATAGCACTACTTTGTTTGCCTGGTCATTATGGATTCTGATAGTAGGCATGATGCTGGACGCGTTTTCCGCAATCAGCCGCTTCTGGAAGCAAAAAGAGTATACGGACTGGTACCGCAGGCTTGCAAGTGAAGACAATATGACAGGGCTGAGAAATCGAAATGCGTTCGAAGCGTATTTGCGGGAGCTTGCCGCAGCCCCTCCGTCCCATCTGCTATTTGTGATGCTTGATTTAGATAATTTGAAAGAAATTAACGATAAGCATGGGCACCACGTAGGAGACCAGTCGATTTATATGGCGGCGCAGTGTATCAAAGATACGTTTGGAAACAATGGCCGTTGTTACCGTATCGGCGGCGATGAATTCTTTGTGATTTTAAGCGGACACATGAATGTTGAGCGCAGCATAGAGCGGTGCCTAAACCTTCTAAAAGAAAGAGAACAGCAGGCGGTTTGTCCGGTTGAACTTTCCTTCGGCTGGGCGGAGAAAGACTTCCAGAGCGGTGTGGCAGTGCAGGAAAAGGAGATTTCTGATTTAGTGGTTTGTGCGGATGAATCCATGTACCGGCAAAAGAAAAAGAAAAAACACGGATGACCGCTTGTTTTGAAAGAAGCTGTGTGGTACAACTGGACTTTTTGCGTACATTAGCATGGCTTTATAGCTGTTTGGGGCTTTAAACGAGCCGCCGGCAGCATCGGCGGCTATGCCTTCGATAAACCCGGCAATTTTTAAGTGAATTTTGTTCGTGACAGTTTGTTGGCTTTGGTTAACTGCTGAAAGGGAGCCATCGATTTACGGCAGATTGCAGCGGAAAAAGAGCAAACACAGGTTCAGTGTGCGAATACTATCATATTCGGTTCTTGTGGTAAACGGCATTTCCGGACATGTCCGGGGATGTCGTTCTTTTTAGTTCGAGAGACATCTTCTCTGTCTTTACCCAAATTTTATTTTTTTTGTTTGCTTGTGCCTGACAGCGTTTTAGATTATTAGAAATTTATGCAGAAGAATATACAGCTTAGAGCCGCTGGAGCTGATTTAACAACATAACGGCTATTTTCTGCAATATGATAATGTTATCTTTTCAAGGGGCCAGTCCCATTTTTCCAGGACGTTTTTATATGCGCAACCCACTGGTTTTATTTTGGGAAGGTATGGGTAGTGAAAAAGCGGGAGAGGTTGAAAATATTATAATAACTTACTGCGGTACTGTTTTGGCCCGTTAGTATATGGTTGCGTATGTAATGCGACAATAAAACCCTTTCAGCTCCCTTATCAAGCAAGACTTAAACCGTTAAGGGGATGCCTTCGGTTTAACCGGTGGTTTTAATTGCCCTCTATGAGAGCGGGAAATATCTTGTGGGAGTGATATAAATACTGGGACATTACTACAGCCCGAACCTAGGACAATTAAATGATATCGCTTTCAGCTTTTCCGTAGAATTTTTGTATGCGGTGAGAATTTTCCTCTGCGGAAGTTTTAGAGAATCTGAAATTTTTTAGAAAAAGTTCTTGACAAATTCAAAATAATTATGTATTATTGTATTAAGTGATTAATACAATAATGGGGGTGGGGAGATGAAATGGGAATTTGATAACAGCAGGCCGATTTATTTACAGCTAGTCGAACAGCTGAAATTTCAGATTCTGGCTGGAACGATTCCTCCGGGCGGGAAGCTGGAATCTGTCCGGGACCTTTCCCGCGAGGCGGGAGTGAACCCGAACACCATGCAGCGGGCACTGCAGGAACTGGAACGAGAATACCTGATTTTTGCAAACCGTACCACGGGACGGTTTGTAACAGAGGACGAGGAGCTGCTTGCAAAAATGAGAAAAGAAATTGTACAAAACAAAATGGCAGAATTGATTCATACCTTTTTGCAAATGGGTTTCCAAAAGGATGAATTGGTAGAATTGATTACGTCGTATTTGGAAGGGGAGAAGGGACATGAGTGAATTGCTTACCGTGCAGAACTTGAGCAAAAATTACGGCAGCAAGCAGGCACTGAAAAATGTGAGTTTGTCTGTTTCAAGAGGAAGAATTGTCGGCCTGCTGGGACCGAACGGCAGCGGTAAAACAACGATGCTAAAGCTCATTAACGGATTGCTGAGGCCGTCCGCTGGTCAGGTGATGATTGACGGGCAGGCGCCGGGCGTCAAAACCAAGCCGTTGATTTCGTATCTGCCGGATAAAAGCTATTTGAACGACTGGATGACCGTCAGCCAGCTGATCGAATTTTTTGCCGGCTTTTACGCGGATTTCAGCAGGGAAAAAGCGGCGGAAATGCTTAAGTCGCTGCAGATAGACGGTGGGGAACGGCTGAAGGCTCTGTCAAAAGGAACGAAGGAAAAGGTTCAGCTGATTCTGGTGATGGCGCGGAACGCTCCGTTATATTTGCTTGACGAGCCGATTGGCGGTGTGGACCCTGCCGCGCGTGACTATATACTGGACACGATACTGTCCAACTACAATGAAAATGCGTCTATTCTGTTTTCTACCCATTTGATTGCGGATGTGGAAAAAATTTTTGATGATGTGATTTTCATTAACCAGGGTGAGATCGTGCTGGCCGACAGCGTGGACCATATCCGGCAGGAGCACAACAAATCGGTGGATGAACTGTTCCGGGAGGTGTTCAAATGTTAGGAAAGTTATTGAAATATGAGCTGAAATCGAATGTCAGGACGTTTCTGCCTTTATATGGAGCGATTCTGATTGTAGCGCTTGTTGTGCGGTTTTCGATTGCGGCACAAATATCGGGTCTGGTGGCGACCACCGCTTCTTTGGTTTTGTTCGCCCTGTTTGTTGCGCTGGGCGTAATGACCATTATCATGATTGTGCAGCGGTTCAGCAAAAATCTGTTATCAAATGAAGGGTATTTGATGTTTACGCTGCCGGTTTCCTGCACGAGCCTGATTCTGTCGAAGCTGATTTCAGCGGTTATCTGGACGTTTTTCAGCGGAATCGTCGCGATTTTGACCTTTCTTCTGCTGGCGTTTGATGCGGATTTGATTTTTTACTTTAGAATGACCTTCGGGAATTTTGGAAAGTTTCTTGATACGCTCCAGGCAAAGGAATATCTGATGGTGGCTGAATTTTTATTTTCGTGCCTGTTTATATATGTGTCCTTTGTCATGTCTGTTTACGCGTCGCTTGCGGCGGGGCAGATTTCCATTTTCCATAAGCACCGGTCGTTGGTTTCCCTCGTGGCGTTTGTGGTGTTGCTTATCGTAGACTTTAACCTATCGTCCGCGCTGATGTCGCTCATTCCGACGACTGCGATATCCTATCTGACGTTTGCGGCGGTATATTCAGCCGTTTCCTCGGTGGCTTTGTTTATTCTGACTGAATACTTGCTCCGGAGGCATTTGAATCTGGAATAAAATCCAGATAATAAATGAGTAAACCGTTTTGTGTCAAAGTCTTTTAAGGGCCTTGTACATGAAATGGCATTTGTCAAATGCCGGGACACGTGCTTCCGCTATGGTTGCGTTGAAAGACTGGCGTGATGACTGCCGCGCAGATAACACCCTCGTACACAGACATCATATGCAGTGTGAATTTATTTGACGAGTACCAGCGTGTAAAACCCGCTTGCCAAGTTTGGTAAGCGGGTTTTTAATGCTATCTTTAGATGCGGAAATAATCCACTGGTTCAGCCAGGGAAGAAAATTCGAGCGGAGCAATGATAAAACTGGCGGGCTATTGCAGGCTGCAAAAAGAGTGGAGGCTATGAAAATTTCTCTCAATTATATAAAGTGGTGTTGTTGACCCGTTTGCGGGATGCAGTGCGTGAGAGGTAATAATGAAATTCGGTGTCTCTACAAGGCCAAGCAGGGAATAGCTGCTTTTGGCGGCAGTGCTGGCCTCCGGCTAAAACGGTGGCTTTAATTCAGGGTTTAAATCGCCGGTCGATAGGGAGCATGAAGCCGTCGAGAGAAACAGTCATACAATCGCCCGCTATCATCGTGTCGTTATACACCAGAATATTCACATACACCTCTTCGTCGACGTCGTAGGGAAAGTTCAGGACACGGTAGGTATATTTGTCAACTACCTTTCCTTTATAGGCCTCCAGGTCGAAGCCACACATTTTCTGGATTTTATTATAATTCAGGTATACGTCGTCAAACTCGGCCGGAATTGAAACCTTGTCGCGGATTTCGCTGCCAATATCCGCTTCCCAACCGAAGCTTGCGATACAATCTATCCGTGCTTGGACGGTGGTGAGGTTTTTGATATAGGAATTTACACGTACCTCGCGGTAGATTGCCCGCCCCCAAAGAATAAAAATCAGACTGGCGAGCAGCAACAGCAGGATACGGTTCAGGTTTTCTTTCAGAAAGGCTTTCATAGGACACCCGCTTTTCTTTTTTATTACTATGTTTATGTTTTCGCTTGAAAAGATATGAAAAAATGATATAATAAATATCATTCAGGGCAACATCATTGCGCGAACGGATGGATTTATCTTTAGCAGACAGTGCCGGGAGAATTGCATTGCTTCCATACGATACTTTAGAAAGCGGGGAGACCCAAAAACGCGCTTTTGTTGGTTTGACCATCTTTTCTGGGACGGGATTAGGATGGCCTTTTGGGTCAGGAAAATAGCTTTTTCAATTTTATAAGATAGCCGGATGATGGCATGAGCTTCTTGGTGCTGGCATTGGCCGGCTCCTTTAACCGGAACAGCGGATACCTGCGCGCGGATTCATTTAACTGAATGGGGGGGCGCTCAAAACGGACCAACAGCAAAAACTGTGGGATATTGGAACTTAAGATAGAAAATAATAAGATAAAGGATGATTGGATGTACGGCATACGGGCGGAACACCTTTTGAACAGGACGGGTTTGGACGCGGTGATGATTACAAGCCCCAAAAACATCTATTATTACAGCGGCTTTACAGGTGTGGAAGCAGTGTTGGTACTGCTGCGCGGCGGCCTGTACATTTTTACGGATTCCCGTTACCATATTCAGGCAAAGCAACAGGCCAGGGATTATACGCTTCGGGACATTGCGGAGCAGCGTCCGGCGGACTTCCTGCTTCAGCAGCCTGCCGGCACGGTAGGATTTGAAAATATGTATATGACGGTGGAAGAGTATGGCAAGCTTTCAGAAAAACTATCTGCGGCCGGATTTGAGCTGGTGAAAATCAGCGGGGATATTAGCCGTCAGAGACAGCTTAAGGAGAAGAAAGAAATTCAAGCGGTTCAGGAAGCCGAGGCGTTAGGTGACAGAGCTTTCTCCTATATTCTCGACAAAATTAAGCCGGGCGCGGTGGAGCGCGAGATTGCACTGAATTTAGAATTTTATATGCGGAGAAACGGCGCAGAGTGTTTGGCCTTCGAGACGATTTGCGCGTCTGGGGCGCGGTCTGCGATGCCGCACGGGACGGCAAGCAGCAAGACGATTGAGACGGGCGATTTTGTGACGCTTGATTTTGGCTGTGTCGTGAACGGGTATTGCAGCGACATGACCCGTACGGTCGTCGTCGGGAAGGCGGACGAAAGGCAGAAACAGATTTACCGGACCGTGCTGCGGGCGCAGTTGGAGGCGCTGAAGGCAATCCAGGCGGGGAAAAAGGCGGCCGATATCGACAAGGTGGCTCGGGACATCATTCAAGACGCTGGATTCGGCGGCAATTTTGGGCACAGCCTTGGACACAGTGTCGGCCTGGACATCCATGAGCTGCCGAGCCTTTCTCCGAAATCAGAGGCGGTTTTGGAGGCAGGAATGCTGGAAACTGTGGAGCCGGGCATCTATGTGGAAGGATTCGGCGGCGTGCGGATTGAAGACCTGGTTTTGATTACAGACGACGGCTGCCGGAACCTGACGGCATCGCCAAAGGAACTGATTGAGCTGTAAACCAATTCTGGCGGGGAGCGTGGAAAGCATTGATTACAAAAATCAAAAGCTGTGGATTGCTGGGGATTGAAGGGTATATGGTCGATGTGGAGGTCGATATTTCTAACGGGCTTCCATCATTCGATGTCGTGGGCCTTCCGGATGAAGCGGTGAAGGAGTCCCGCGAGCGGGTACGGGCCGCGATGAAGAACAGCGAGCTGGAGTTTCCGGCAAAGCGGGTTACGGTGAATCTCGCACCGGCAAATATACGCAAGGCGGGTCCGTTTTATGATTTGCCAATCTGCATGGGTGCGCTGATGAGCTCAGGGCAGTTGGAAAACGAAACGGTCGGAGAATACCTGTTTTTAGGCGAGTTGTCGCTGACAGGAGAGCTGCGGCCTGTTACCGGCGCCCTTCCGATGGTAATGAGCGCGGCGCGGGCAGGCATTAAAAAAATGATTTTGCCGTTTGAAAACGCGTATGAGGCGGCGGTCGTCAAGGACGCAGAAATTTATCCGGCTAAAAATTTAGGAGACATAATTGCGCATTTTAAGGGAATACTGAACATAGAGCGGTTCTGTGTGGACGTGGACTCCATTTTTGAAGGCAACGACCAGTATATGGTGGACTTTGAGGAGGTCAAGGGGCAGGAGAATGTGAAACGGGCGCTGGAGGTTGCGGCGGCCGGGGCGCATAACTGTCTGCTCATTGGTTCCCCCGGGTCGGGAAAAACCATGTTGGCACAGCGGCTGCCGACGATTTTACCGAAGCTTTCCTTTGCGGAAGCCTTGGAGGTTACCAAAATTTATTCCATAGCTGGAAATATGCCGGAGAAATCTCCGCTTATCACGACAAGGCCATTCCGCAGCCCTCACCACACCATTTCTGCGGTCGGCCTTTCCGGCGGCGGAAGAATTCCGGGGCCGGGTGAAATCAGCCTTGCACATAATGGGGTGCTGTTTTTAGACGAACTGCCGGAATTCAGCAAGGATGCGCTTGAGGTGATGCGCCAGCCGCTGGAGGACGGGTGTGTGACCATTGCGCGTGTGAATGCGACGCTGACCTATCCGTGCAGTACGATGCTGGTCGCGGCCATGAATCCGTGCAAATGCGGTTACCACGGCGATCCGTCGCGGAAATGCACGTGCAGCGAAACGCAGATCCGCCAATATCTGGGGAGAATCAGCGGCCCGCTGCTTGACCGGATTGATTTGCATGTGGAGGTGCCCGCGGTGAAATATAAGGAATTGGCCGGACGCGGGCGGGGAGAACGCTCCGCTGCGGTCAGGGAGCGTGTGGAAGCGGCGCGTTGGATTCAGCGGGAACGGTTCAGCAGTTTCGATGGAATCTATACCAATTCCCAGATGACCCCGGGAATGGTGGATGCGTTCTGCCAATTGGGCAAGGCGGAGGAAGAGTTGCTCAAAACAGCATTTGTCCGGCTGGGGCTGAGCGCCCGGGC
>CABSKZ010000053.1 GCA_902478395.1 uncultured Eubacteriales bacterium
GAATCACCGTTCCCGAGGGGACAAAAATTCTCATCGCCAAGCTTGGCGGCGTCGGCGCCGATTATCCGCTGTCAAGGGAAAAGCTTTCTCCTGTGCTTGCTTATTTTGTGGTTGAGGATTCGGAGGAAGGCTTTAAAATCGCGCGGCAGATGCTGGATTTCGGAGGACTGGGGCATTCCGCTGTCATTCATTCATCAAATGAAAAGCTCTGCAAGGAGTACGGCAAGGCGATGAAAGTTGGCCGCGTCATTGTAAATTCTCCCTCCTCACAGGGTGCGATTGGCGACATCTACAACACCAACACCCCTTCGCTCACCCTCGGCTGCGGCTCCTTCGGGAGAAACTCCACCACCTCAAACGTATCCAGCGTCAACCTGATTAACAAAAAAAGAATGGCGACAAGGAAGGTTAATATGCAATGGTTTAAAATTCCACCACGCATCTACTTTGAAGAGGATTCCATTCAGTATCTTGAAAAAATGCCGGATATCTCCCGCGCCTTCATTGTGACAGACCCGATGATGGTGCAGCTGGGTTATGTCGATAAAATCCTGTACTATCTGCGGAAACGGCAGGAATACTGCCACAGTGAAATCTATTCCGACGTGGAGCCGGATCCGTCCGTCGAGACCATCATGCGCGGGGTGGACGCGATGAACAAGTTCAAGCCGGACGTCATCATTGCGCTGGGCGGCGGCTCCGCAATGGATGCCGCAAAAGGCATGTGGCTGTTCTATGAGCATCCGGAAACCAGCTTCGACGGGCTGCGCCTCAAATTCCTCGACATCCGCAAACGCGCCTTCCATTTCCCCTCTCTCGGTCAGAAAGCGAAGATGGTTTGCGTCCCGACCACCTCTGGCACCGGCTCTGAGGTGACCAGCTTCTCCGTTATTACGGACAAGGCAAACGGAAATATCAAATATCCGCTGGCAGACTATGAACTAACGCCGGATGTTGCCATTATTGACCCGCAGTTTGTCTATACGCTGCCGAAATCTATCACCGCCGATACCGGTATGGATGTGTTGACCCATGCGATTGAGGCATATGTATCTGTTCTCGCCTCCGACTACACCGACGGACTTGCGATGAAAGCGATTGAATTGGTGTTCGAAAACCTCCCCCGTGTTTACCGTGACGGAGGCGACCGGGAAGCGAGGGAAAAGATGCACAACGCTTCCGCTATTGCCGGAATGGCCTTTACCAACGCATTTTTAGGACTGAACCATTCCATGGCGCACAAGCTTGGCGGAGAATTCCACATTGCCCACGGAAAGGCAAATGCAGTTTTGCTGCCCTATGTGATTGAATACAACGCAGCTATGCCGACCAAATTTGCCTCGTTCCCCAAATATGGAAAATTTGTCGCAGATGTAAAATACGCACAGATTGCCCGCCACCTGGGGTTGGATGCAAAGACTCCCGAGCAGGGTGTGAAAAATCTTGTGGAGGCCGTCCGCCGGCTGATGACAACTTTGGACTGCCCGCTCAAGCTTTCCGACCTCGGCATTAGTGAAAAGGAATATCTCTCCAAGCTGGACGGCCTGTCCGAGCGTGCCTTTGAAGACCAGTGCACCACCGCAAACCCGCGCTATCCGCTTGTTTCGGAAATCAAGGAGCTGTACCGCCGCGCATATTTCGGCGAATAAAACCTTCGCACGCAAGCGTGGAGCGAAACAGCAAATTGCTTGACAACACCTCTCCCCTGTGTTACAATCGACCTACTACACAGGGGGAGGTTGTTTTATTATGGGCATCGCATTTCGGAGAATCCGGTAATTTTTGCAGACAACACCAGCCCGAAGACCGGGTTTCTTTGCCTTACAAACAATTGGATTCGAAGGACATGCGTCTGAAACTATCAGGCCCGTCTTTCTTTTAAAGAAAGGATAGAAAAATGAAACAACATTCCTGGCAGCGCAGTTTTTTCACCATATGGGGCGGTCAGGCCGTCAGTCTGCTGACGAGCGCAATTGTTCAGTATGCCCTGATATGGTATCTCACCGATACCACCCGCTCCGCATGGGTGCTTTCGATGGCTTCCATCGTCGCATTCCTGCCGCAGGGTATTCTAGGTCTATTTATCGGCGTATATATTGACCGCTATGACCGGAAAATGATTATGATAGCCTCTGACACGATGATAGCCCTGGCGAGCCTCGTGCTGGTCATCGTTGCAAGCTTTGCCACGCTCCCAATTTGGACAATTATGCTTGTTCTGTTCATCCGGAGCGTCGGTTCAGCGTTTCACATGCCGTCCATGCAGGCGGTTACCCCATTGCTTGTGCCACAGGAGAAACTGACCAAATGTGCGGGATACTCACAAATGATTCAATCCGTGAGCCTGCTGGTCAGCCCCGCTCTTGCCAGCGTGCTCTACGCGACCTGGAGTCTGAACTGGATTATTCTGACCGACGTATTCGGGGCGGCTGCTGGTGTCCTCACGCTGGCTGTTGTCGCAATTCCAAAACTCGACCGGAAGGAAACGGCGGATAAAAAAGCGGTTTTTGCTGAAATACAGCAGGGCTTTGCCGCTCTGAAAGCCGAAAAAGGGCTGTTTTACCTACTGTGGGCCAGCATTATATTTCTACTGTTTTATTCGCCTGTCAACGCCCTGTTTCCGCTGATGAGCATGTCCTACTTCGGCGGCACGGCATGGCACGCAGGAATTGCAGAAACCGCGTTCGCGGCCGGGATGCTGCTGGGAGGATTTGTTCTGGGCATCTGGAATCTGAAAAACCGGATTCCCGCCGTTCTCCTGTCCATCGTCGTCATGGGGGCGGGGCTCACGGCCTCCGGCCTGCTTCCGCCCACCGGTTTTGCTGTATTCGCGTTGCTCTGCTGCATTATGGGCCTCTCTGCGCCGTTCTATTCCAGCATCATTACAGCACTGATGCAGGAACGGATTGCACCGGAATATTTAGGACGCGTTTTTTCGCTCTTCATTAGCCTGACGACACTTGCAATGCCGGTCGGCCTTCTGTGTTCCGGCTCACTGGCTGATGTAATCGGCGTCAATACCTGGTTTTTGATTTCCGGTGCTGCCATGCTGGTAATTGCTGCGGTTTGCGCATTGAACCCTACTCTGCGGAATTATGACCGGAAATGCCCGGTAACTTCAGAAGTTACCGGGGAATAATCTATCAAAACAACAGCCCGCCATATTTAGCGGGCTGTTTAAAATACCAAACAAATATGAGACTTCAACGGAATATCATACCAGTATAAACTGGTATAACACCAGACCAATTGCTCCCGCCCCCACCATCACCCAGATGGGGTTGGGCTTCCATTTCTGTAAAACAAACAGGCCGGCGGCAAATATTGCCGCTGCCGCAAAATCAAAATCCTGCAGATCCGCAGATACCGGTTTGCTGTTCCAAAGGGCTAACGTTAAAATCGAAAGCCCCGCAGAAGCGATTAACGACACGACTGCAGGACGGAGCCCCGCCAGTACCCCTTGAATCATATCCAGTTCCCGATATTTATAATACAGCCAGGCAAGCGTAAGAACAATTATGCAGGAAGGCAAAATACAGCTCAGCGTAGCGGTAACAGCCCCCCACGGACCTGCAATGCGAGTTCCAACAAATGTAGCGGCATTGATTGCAATTGGACCGGGCGTCATTTGAGATATCGTGATAATATCCGCAAACTCCTGCATAGACAGCCATCCGTGCAGATTTACCACCTGGTTCTGTATCAACGGAAGCGCTGCATAGCCGCCCCCAATGCTAAACAGGCCAATTTGAAAGAAGCTCCAGAAAAGCTCAAGATATATCATCCTCTGCCCTCCTCCGCCTTCCTTTTGTTCATCCATGCAACCGCTGCTCCAAGCGCGCCACAGGTCAGAATGATGATAATGACATTCACGTTAAATACAAAGGCTGCGAGAAATACCGCAATCATCAAAAGATTGGAAAACCAGCTTCTTTCTTTTATAACTCCCGCCGCCATAGTTATGACGACATCCGCGATGACGGCTGCGACACCTGCCTGCATACCGCGCATGACGGCGCTCACCGCAGCGGAATCCCTAAACGCGGTATAAAATAGGGAAACAACCGAAAGAATAACCATTGGCGGAAGGATAGTGGCTAAAATAGTCAAAAAGGCGCCGAAAATCCCAGAAAGGCGGTAACCGATTAGAATAGAAGCATTTACAGCAATAGCCCCCGGTGAGGATTGGGCAATTGCGGTCAGGTCCAGCATCTCTTTTTCCTCAATCCAGTGAAATTCGTCCACGAACTTTTTTCGCATCAGCGGAATAATGACGTAACCGCCTCCGAAGGTAAACGCGCTGATGTAAAAGGTCGACAGAAACAACTTCCAATAAAACCGGGCATTCTTCTTCATTTTTTGGGTTTCCTTCTTCCCTCTGTCATTTTTCCTGCAAAATATAATCGTAATATTTCTTGCGGCACTTGACTGCTGTTTCTCTAGGTATGGGGATAATCCGCTCATCATTCATTACAAACTCCCGCGTACCAACGGAACGGACATAATCAAAATTGACAATGTAGCTTTTATGGCAGCGGAGAAATTGGCTGTATGCCGATAAAATCTCCTTAAAGTAATCCAACTTTTCATACGTCACCACCTGGCGGCCGTCACCGAGCGTAATGTAAATATTGTGTTTCATACTCTCCATATATTGAATGTCAGAAATTTTCAAAGTCATGGTGGTCCGGTTTGATCTTACCGCAATCGTTTCTTCCCGCAAGGGAAGGTTCATATTTAAAATATCCTCCATCACGCTGTAAATCTGTTCTTTTTGGATTGGTTTCAATACATAATCAAACGCCTTGACACTGTACCCTTCCAACGCATAATCCGGCGTGGAAGTCACAAACACAATGCAGGCGCGGCTATCTAAAGTACGAATAAACCGGGCCGCGTCCATGCCGCTTTTTCCTGAAAAAACGACATCTAAAAATATGACTTGGAATCGGCGTCCATCCTGAAAAGCTTCTATTAGTTCCTCCGCAGAGACAAACTGAGTTAACGAATATTCTCTTTTAGTTTGCTCCATAAATTTCGATATATGTAACCCCAATTCGTCCAGTTCTTCTTTCATATCGTCGCATATTGCAATTGTCAGCATCTGTTACACTCCATATGTTTCAATAAGTATAGGCATATTTTATTATATCAAAGCACACTCCTGCTGTCCAGCTTGTTTTAAGAAAAATACAGCACGGTCCTATTTTATGGAATTCGGCTTGATATCTGCAACTACTTTATTATTTTTGGCGTTGTAATGTAAATCTTATCTTGACAAAAAAACTATATTGCGGTAAAATAAATAGGTCTCTATCGAAGTGGTCATAACGGGGCTGGCTCGAAATGCGTTAGGGTAAACGGAAGCCAAAGCTTTTCAAAGCCTTAATGCGTGCGGGTTCTCGGCACATCGTCTGACAGAAAACAAACCGGGTTTTAATAGGAATTCTAATAAAACTGAATAAGCGTTATCTCCCGATTTTTCGGGGTTAATATATACGGACGGGTATCGAAGTGGTCATAACGGGGCTGACTCGAAATCAGTTTGTCGGTAACACCGGCACGTGGGTTCGAATCCCACCCCGTCCGCCAGTGTAGTGAAAACTCGCAAAACTGTTATAGTTTTGCGAGTTTTTTATTATGGAGGTGAGTTTTTTTGAACAGACCATGGTCGAAAACCCGAAAAATTTTAGAAGAGGAATTGATGTGTGAATCCTTGAAAGGCAGAGTCAGGTATTTTGCAACCCGATATCGACATGCTCACGACGGCACTGGCCGCGTATGCGTTCTTGTTGATGGAGTAATATGCCGTTCGAAACGGAATATAAAATCAGCAAGGAAGTGTACAGCAGAAAAGATGCTTACAAGAGTTTAAATGAAACATACGATGATGTTACCAAAGAATTTTGCGAAACAGGTATTTTTGCTCCTTGGAATTTTGCTGAAGCTCTTGATGCGTATTTTGAAAACGCCATTGAAAAATCACTTTTATCAGATAATTTGCTTGTGCGAATGCTTGCTGTTCTTGACCGCCGGGTGGGTATTAGAACATTAAGAATACTAAAATCTGATATTGGAACACTCCCGCAATGGCTTCAATATTTTTACGAGCTAAGATTTGAAAGTGAAAATATATAGTCCCATTCTTAAATCGAAGGCTATGAGTGGAACTGTGTTGTATGAAACGTCTTGATTTTAAATACATTGAGCCGTGATAGCCTGATTCAACGGTTTGAATTCATCTATGAGTTATATCACAAAATGCTTCAGGAATTTATACGGCATGAAGGCAAAACTCTTGACGGCATTTATCCCAGAGCGATTTTCAAAAAAACTTACGCAGGCGGACTGATTGAGAATAAAAAGACTTTGCTTTCCTTGTTGGAAGACCGCAATGCCACTGCGCATATTTACAACGGAAACCTTGCAAATGAAATCGCAGACAGGGTTCAGAAACAATATATTCCCGCAATTGGGAACCTAATTAAAAGTCAAATGAATTGATATAACAGCAAGCCCACCACGGTGCATTGCAAATGCCATGATGGGCTTGTTTCCTCTTTTAAGATATGCGCGAACACGTTATTTCTCAATAAAAATTTCTGATATTCCGATAGAACTAAGTCGTTTTTCTGCAATCAATTCATCGGTGATTGCAGATCCGTTTATCTATCTCCTGTTTAAGACCTCCGCCTCATATTTGCGGATTTCCTCGAACCATTCTTTACCGCCCATAACGCCGCACTGGGCACAGTATTCATACCAGATGTCGCCAAACGGCAAGGTTTTAAGCTCCTCCTGAAGCATCATGAGCTCTGTCATTTGATGATTGTCCTGCAATTTTTTCAAAATGTCCGAAGGCTCGCACAGCGCATATAAAAGCGCTTTTTGCCAGCTTCTAAAGCCTACCGTCCATGCAGATACCCTGTTAATGCTTGCATCAAAAAAGTCAAGCGCCATATATACGCGCTCCAGCGCGTCACACCGTACAATTTCTTTTGCCATTTCCTTCGTTTCATCATCGAACAGAAGCACGTGGTCGCTGTCCCAGCGAACGCCGCGCGTAATATGCAGTGCAATTTCGGGGAAAAAGCACAACAACGCCGGAATTTTATCAGAAACATATTCTGTCGGATGGTAGTGTCCGTTATCCATCAGCGGCAGGCACCCTTCGTGCATTGCCGCAAAGCTCAGTGTGAATTCGGCCGTTCCCGCTGTATAGGACTCAACGCCGATTCCGAATACCTTCGATTCCACGCAGGGCTTTACCTTATTTCTGTCATAGGGGTCAGACAAAATTTGCTCTATGGAATCCTTGTAACGCAGACGCGGCCCCATCCTGTCGCCGGGAATATCCTTATAGCCATCCCCTGTCCAAATATTCATTACGCATGGTACGCCCGTTGTCTCCGCAAAATACTGCGCGATGCGGATACACGCCTTGCCGTGGTTAATCCAAAACCTTCTGGTCTCCCCGTCCGGACTCGAAAGCGTAAGCCCATCTTTCATTTTTGGATGGGAAAAGAAGGTGGGGTTGAAATCAATCCCCATATTTCGTTGCTTCGCAAATTCAGCCCATTTTCTAAAATGCTTTGGTTCCAGCTGGTCCCGGTCCGCAAACTCGCCTTCCTCAAAAATTGCATAACTGGCATGAAGGTTCAACTTTTTCTTTCCCGGGCAAAGGGACATTGCCTTATCCAGATCCTCCATGAGCTGTTGCGGGGTAGTTGCTTTTCCCGGGTAATTGCCGGTTGTCTGAATTCCTCCGCTCAGCGGTCCGTCGTGGTCAAAGCCGATAACATCGTCCCCCTGCCAGCAATGCAGCGAAACAGGAATCGTTTTTAACTTCTCAATTGCCGCGTCTGTATCAATTCCCAGTCCGCTATAAATCTTTTTTGCCGTTTCGTATCTCGTATTCATCTTTTTCTCCTTTCCTGTTGATTTAGCGATAGGATTTTCTAAAAATCTCCGCGCAGTCTTCATCTGTCATTTCACAGGGATTCGCAAGGAACAACCCGCCCTGCATGCTGCGCGCACCTTGCGCCAGCTTCATAGCTTCTCCAGGCGTAAATCCATAGTCACTCATTTTCAAATCGGCCACACCGCAAGCCTCCTGCAATTTCACAAGTGCGCAAATGAAGTCCTCCGGCTTGTCGGCATCTTTCGTCCCCATTGCCCTTGCCATTTTAATAAACTGTTCGTCACAGGCATGGCGCTCAATGAAAAACTCATAGAACGCTTTTGAAATCATAATCAGGCCGGCGCCATGGGGCAGGTTATGATGGTAAGCGCTCATCGAATGCTCCATGGAGTGTTCTGCGGTAGTGCTGGTTAACTGCATGGTCATGCCCGCAATGGTGCTGCCGTAGGCTACGTGTTCCCTGGCTTCAAGGTCATTGCCATCCTTGACTGCCCGGGGCAGATAGTTTGCAATGTTTTCAATTGCAGAAAGCGCCAATGTTTCACTCAGAATGTTCACGCCGTTGCTGATCATGACCTCTGTATTGTGGAACAACGCGTCAAAGCCCTGATAAGCGGTGTATTGGCGCGGTACGCTTTTCATAAGTTCCGGATCCACTATTGACAGCACCGGCACCAGTTCAGGCGAGCCGAACCCAATTTTTTCATTGGTCTCTAGGTTGGAGATTACACCCCAGCAATTGATTTCGGAACCGGTTCCGGAAGTAGTCGCAACCGTGACGATCGGCAGGCCTTTGTTGGCAAGCGGCTGCCCCTTGCCTGTACCGCCGCAGACATAGTCCCACAAATCACCGGGATTGGTTGCCATTGCGGCAATCGCGACAGAGGAATCGAGCACCGCGCCGCCGCCCAGCGCCACGATGAAATCGCAGTTATTTTCTCTTGCGAATGCGGCGCCCTCCATAATCACGTCCTTAACCGGATTTTCCATAATCTTGTCGAAAACCGCTGTTTCCACACCCGCATTCACAAGCTGCTCCAGCGTACGGTCAAGATACCCATTAGCCTTTGTTGATTTTCCGTTGGAAATCAACACCATCGCCTTTTTTCCCGGCATTGTCTGGTTCCCAAGCTCTTTTAGCCGGCCGCTGCCAAAAAGCAATTTTGTTGGATTATGAAACGCAAAACTCATCATACTGCATCTTCCTTTCCATATTAGATCTCATTTATTTTTAAAAATATCCGCCGCATTTGCTGGGGCATTCTTTGTTGCAACCGCGCTGACGAAACAATCCGTTTTTTATCATCGCGATGTCCTTTAGATAAAGTACTTAAAAAATTTTATCTTTAGGGCAATCTGAACGTAACCGATATATTGCCGTTCCCGAGGGCATCTTTCAGCCCCGCCGTATTTATTATTTTTCCAAGCCGCGTATACCTGTAGGAGCTTGAAAAGGTTTCATAAAACAATACAAGGCCGTTTGTTCCATAAAGCATCAAATCCCCGGCCTGAATGCGGTCCGTTTTTTCTTCTGCCACAGGCAGGCTGCCCGAAAGATAATGATATTTTTCGTTGCCATTTAGTTCATTCATCGTTACCGTCATGGGAAGCATGGTTCGGAAAGCTTCGGCTGCTTCGTTGTCAAAAAGTGTAGCTGTAAAATCCTGCCCGCCAATGGTCAGAATGATTTCATCTGCGCTTGGCGAAATGCTGGGAACCGTTTCTTTCGGAGGAATTTTCACGGGCATCAGTCTGGATTTATCCCACAAAAACGCCTTGACGGTATCCGCCCCGTCCACATTCCCCGAAATATCCGCCGTAATGGTTTTGCTTCCCTGGTATAGCCTTACACCTGCCAGGATTCCATTTTGATAAAACACCGTTATCAACGTGCTGTTTTCAGGGGCCTCTTCCACCGTTACCACATCATTTGTTCTGAAAATTTTCGGGCCATCCGTCTGCTCCGCCATAACCAGTTCAATTCCCTCGTTTTTGCCAAGATTTCGGCTGTAGTTTTTTTCCGCCTGGTTATTCCAATGCTCATGGACGCCGAGGTTCGTGACCCGCCCGCCATTTCCGTCTGTATAGGCTGTGCCGGACGGCGCCTCTGCTACAAGCCCTGCTTCATGCAGATAATTTTCTACGGTATGGACTCCCACGGCTGAATTGTGATTCGTCACCGCCGGCTCATTCACAAGAAAATCTGCCCCTACGGAATCGATCGCGACCGGATCCTGCGACACAAAGATGCTGGAGGTATAGTTCCCATCAAACGGCGTTTGCTGCCATTTGGCATTGCTGCTGGTAATGGACGCGCCCTCCGAAGGCGCACATATTAACGCGTCCAGCATATATAATACTGTTTTTCCACCCAGCTTTTCATTGGCCATCAAGTCCACCAGCGGGCTATATATCTCCATCTCGTTTTTTGTCAGCCATTGATGCAGGTTCGCGCCCTCCGGCGGCCGCATGGCGTTCCCATTGATAAAGGAGCCAAAATGATTTTTGCCGCAAAGAGTAATACCATAGCTGTGTCCTTTCAGGTTCGCAAGGTTGATGAGATACTCCGCCCCGGTTACACAGGTCGGAAGATAGTTAACCGCACCGCTGAAGGAATGCGACCAGTTGATTGGCGCGCTCTCATCCGCCGTACCGTTGCTCCTGTCCACAAAATTTACGCCCTGTAAACGCCTCGTGGAACACATTTCCACCATATAATCCGGAAACAGCCTCGACACATCATAGACCGTTATATCTGACGGCGCAACCCCAGCTTCTTCCACAAGGGAAATGAGCAGGTTTTTCAGAAGCACAGGGTTGGTATAGCTCATATGCGTTTCGCCTGAAGTATCATCATCAAATACTGCACTTCCATTGATATTTGCTTTTATCGCAATTTTTTCGCCCGCCTTATAGCCTCCAAGTTTTCCCCGGCTCTGATTGTGTGCAGAAAACAAGGTGTTCCAGCCGCTTTTCGCTTCTGGCTGGTTGGCCAGCCTGGCGACAGAATTGTTCACCATGGTTAAAATAACCGGTTCATCAAAATGCTCCGGCTCCCACCAAAAGCCGTTGCCGTCCCAGCTTACCGACTGTGGCTCATGCGCCCACACCACCCGTCCGGGCATCGCGCCACTTCCTGTTCCGTAAGGTTCATGCTGTGGGAATATTGTGTCGTCCGCACAGGCAAACGGGATCGGTATCCCTGCCGATACCGCAAACAGGGCAATAATCGTAAGCAACAGCAGCCTTTTCATCAAAATTCCCCCTCCGTTTTACTACTTGCTGTTCAAATTGTGGAACCCATTTCCGCGCAGCCATTCATTTACCGCATTGGACTCTGTAGCGGAAGAGCCACGGAATCCATCTGTGACGGTGCTGTTCGGGCATAACGCACGAATGTCCGGCAGGCTTCCGCCTATACCGCTTCCGCCGCTGGTACAAAATGGCATGATTGTCTTACCCGAAAAATCATAGGATGCCAGGAATGTGACGACCGGCGCCGGCAAAGAACCATACCAGATCGGATAGCCTAAAAGGATGGTATCGTATTGCACGATGTCCGTCAGGTCAACTGTTATTTCCGGCCGGAAACCCGTTTGCTGCTCCTCCTGGACTTGTTTTAAACATTCGTCGTAATTTTCTGGATATGGCTGTACAGGGACAATTCTTACCAGTTCCCCTCCCGCGGCCGCATGTACCGTCTCAGCGAGCTGCTTTGTCGTGCCGGAACGCGAAAAGTATACCACCAGCACGCTCTCTCCGCCTTCGTCCGGCTGCCCCTCCGGGACAGTGCCAGGATTTTCTCCGGCGCCGTCTTCAATGCTTTTGCGAATGGTAACAGAAGCGGTGCTTTCCTCCCATTCCACCTCAAAGCCAAAGCATTCTGCAATAAACCGTATGGGAAACATCGTGCGCTCTCCAACTATCACCGGAGTTGCATCCAGCGTTTGTGCCGTTTCGTTGAAATAGGCGGTTTGACTGCCGATGGAGAGCAGCAAAACGTCATTTTCCATCGCTATTACTACCGTCTGTGTTTCCCCGTCCCAGGCCACCGAGCCGCCCATTGCCTCCACAACCGCCCGGACAGGGAGGAATGTCCGGTCATTTTGGATAATCGGGGAGGTCCCCCTTCCCGGATCAATTTCCTTTTCTGTGCCATTTACAGTCATAACCGGATTCGCAATTTGCATAACAATTATCAGCGGGTTTGTATCCGTTTCCGGCAAAGCCGCACTGCATCCGGTTACGCTTGTGAGCAGCAGCATAAATAGGAACATGATTGATGCTAATTTTTTCATTGTACTCTTCCTTTCCATCATATGTTGTTAACAAAACCATCCGTATTCCGCTGATTTTATAATTTACCGCCCGCGGGATAACCTTTTCTGTTTGTATTACCTGTTAAACGCCGGCCTCATTATTTGTTTTTTGCCGTTTTTCGATTTCGAACATCAAATAGTCGAGACAATCAATCTGTTTTTGGGTTTCGTGAATTTGAGAAAGCAGCTGTTTTCTATGCTTTCCCAACAACAGAAGCCGCCTTTCCGTCTTTTTCTCTCCTGTAATTTGAAAAAACGCGCTCATTGTGTTTTTGTCACATCCGGCGTCTTGTAAATTCCGGAGGATTCTATCCTGTTCCGTTGGAGCATTCAACATATCCACCTCTTTCTGTTATCATTATAAATCCAGAGGCTTAAAATGTCCAATACTTATATTAAATGATTTACCATGTGTTTTAGTTATAATAAATTCCGCAATCGATTTCCTTATTAAATGATTTCGCACTTATTATGCTTGAAAGTTATTGATAAGAATGATAAAATGAGTATGTATTTGGATAAGCAGGTTCGCACTTTATCCAGGCGTTTCGGTTTATATATGAAATGATAAACGGGGGAATGCATGATGGAGCTTCGGGTTTTACGTTATTTCCTTGCGGTGGCAAGAGAACAGAATATTACTGCCGCCGCCGATTTTCTTCACCTATCCCA
>CABSKZ010000054.1 GCA_902478395.1 uncultured Eubacteriales bacterium
GATATGAATAAATTGATATTGAGACCTTCGCCTCCTTTACAGGGAGAAATTCATGTTTCCGGTTCTAAAAATGCAGCACTTCCTATTTTGGCAGCATCTATTCTTGCCGACGGCCTCGTCGAACTGCAAAATGTGCCATGGCTGACTGATGTTTCCGCTATGTGCGAAATTTTGGAGTGCCTTGGCTGCCGTGTTGATTTAAACGGCGATGGTACCTGCCGGATTGATACCCAGAATATCACCAACCACATTGCACCTTATGATCTTGCCAGCAGGATGCGCGGCTCTTTTTTAATTATGGGACCCATGCTTGCAAAATATGGAAAAATCCGCATTTCTCTGCCCGGCGGCTGTCCCATCGGTTCCCGACCGGTAGATCTGCATCTGAAGGGATTTGCAGCGCTGGGTGCAGAAATCAATCAGGGATATGGATACATCGAAGTCAGCGCCGCAAGGCTGCGCAGCACGAAAGTTTATCTCGACTTTCCAAGCGTCGGCGCTACGGAAAACATTTTAATGGCAGCAACCCTCGCCGAAGGTGTTACGACGCTGGAAAACGCGGCGGTGGAACCGGAAATCGTTGACCTTGCGAATTTTCTCTGTTCTATGGGCGCAATTATTTACGGCGCCGGAACAGATACCATCAAAATCCATGGCGTAAGCCGCTTAAGCGGGACAATGCACAGCATCATTTCTGACCGGATAGAAGCAGGCAGTTTTATGGTCGCGGCTGCCATCACACACGGCAATGTGAAAATCTGCAATATCATTCCCGACCACTTGAAACCCATAACAGCCAAGCTGCGTGAGACAGGTGCGGAAATTGCGGCAGAGGATACTTGTATCACCGTTCGAGCAGACGGGAATTTCAATCCTATAGATGTGAAAACCCTTCCGTTCCCTGGGTTCCCCACTGACATGCAGGCACAGATGATGGCGCTGTTGTCAGTCACGGAAGGGACTAGCATCATTACAGAAACCATTTTTGAAAACCGCTTCATGCACGCTGCAGAATTGAACCGAATGGGCGCAAACATCAAAGTAGAGGGCCGTACCGCAGTCATTGAGGGCACTACCGAGCTTACCGGCTCGCAGGTGAAAGCGACGGATTTGCGCGCGGGAGCCTCTCTCGTACTGGCTGGACTTGTTGCCAAAGGATGCACTGAAATTTCAGACATCTATCACATCGAGCGGGGATATGACGCGCTGGACTTAAAACTGCAAAGTCTCGGCGCCAACATAGAAAAAATCACTTTATAGGTTAACGGCAAAAGACAGCCGGCTTAGGATAAGTCAGCTGTCTTTGTTTAAAAGTAAAATGGAGTTACCGGTATGCTTTCAAAATTTCTGTATTTCCTACACGCCACAGCCTCTCTACGCTCTGAAAACCCGCTTTTTGCAGAAGATCGATTAGGGTTTGAGCAGTACAGGGGGTATCGTAATGGTAATACCCCTCAGTAATTCCATTTTCCGCCCGGAGACGCTCATTTTCAGCAAAATAAAATTCTTCATATTCTTTTGTCGGGGCAGTATAATCCGTTTCTATATAAAATCCGCCCGGCTTCAGACTTTCATAAATTTTGCGATATAACTTAATTTTAGCCTCATGTGAAAAGTGGTGCATGGTCTGTACGGACAAAGCCGCGTCAAACGGTCCTCCCGTGTACTCGCAGGAAAAATAATCTCCCTGTATCAAATGAATCTGCTGGAGCTTTCCCGTGAATTTTTCTCTTAACCGGGCTAGCATATCGGCTGACAGGTCAATCCCGGTCACATCCACGGATGGATGAACCTGAAAAATCGCCTCCAGCTCGAGCCCCGTTCCACATCCCAGGTCCAGCAGCGTTTGAATTTTTGCATCACCTAGCAGCTTTGCTGTTTCCGCATAATACTCCTGTGCACCGTCTACCTCCGTTAGCATATGCTCGTCATAAATATCGACGCGCGCGTTGAAAAAGTCATCCATTTTTTCCAATTTCATTTGTTCGCCCTCACAAAATGCCGAAGTTATTCCTCCCGGTCTACAAACTCGGTATCAATATACCGCGCTGCGGAATATACCGCAACAGCGCCGTCGCTGGCTGCTGTAATAATCTGCCGAAGCAGCTTCTGCCGCAAATCGCCAGCCGCGAATACGCCTTTTACATTCGTTTTCATATCTTCTCCCGCTAAAACATACCCCTGTTCGTCCAGCGCGACTTTTCCCTGCACCAAGGCATTGTTCGGCTGGGTGCCAACCGCTATGAATACGCCGTCAAGCGTGATGGTGCGCGGTTCTTCGTTCTGAACGTTTTTTACGTCTATAGACTCTACTTTATCCTGCCCGTTTATTCTTTCTACCACAGTGTCCCAGATGACATCCACATTTTTCATCTGTCCAACCTTGTCTGACAAAATTTTTGTGCCGCGGAACGCATTTCTGCGGTGAATAAGATATACCTTATCACAGTACCGGGAAAGAAACAAAGCGTCCTCCAGAGCAGTGTCTCCCCCGCCGACAACCGCTACGGCTTTTCCCTTGAAAAAAGCGCCGTCGCATGTCGCGCAGTACGAAACACCGCGTCCGCGCAAACGTTCCTCCCCGTCTACGCCAAGGGCGCGCGGCGTCGCGCCCATACACAGAATAACCGCTTTTGCATCATACTCCTGCTTGCCGGTCTTTATTTTTTTCACCGTGCCGGAAAGATCCAGATTTAAAATTTCCTCATATTGAATTTTTGCGCCCGCGCTTTTGGCCTGTTCCTCCATGTTCATGGCCAGATCCACTGCACCCACACCGCCTGGGAAACCGATATAATTATCAAGCTGGGTGGTGGTGACCATTTGCCCGCCCGCAAACATTTTTTCAAATAAAACCGCGTCCAATCCGGCTCTTCCTGCGTAAAGTGCCGCATTCAATCCCGCCGGTCCGCCTCCGATGATTGCTACGTCTATCATTTCAGTCCTCCTGTTTTCGTGATTCCTTCCCCTTGTCCGGCGTCAGCAGTGCCGCGATCTTTTCATAGATGCCCATCGGGTCCTCTCTGAATTGCCTGCGCATCTCAATTGCCTTCTGCCGGCCTCCGGCAAACAGCGAAAGCATCAGCAAGGCTGTCTTGCCTTCTTTCAGTTCGATTTCAAGGGAATATGTGTCCTTTCCCACCGGAACGATGTCGCACCGCACCTGTGCCTTTTCTTTCTCCCGTGCAAAATATGCATCAATTGTATTGCGCAGTCCGGTACGGACGCTCGCCATGATTTTATCCTCAAACATTTCCAGCATTTCAGACCCAGTCTGCGTCAAATCATATTTATCCGACTCATCGCGCCAAACGGTTTTAATCTGCCGGTCCTCCAACATCTGTGAAATCACGCTGCAAAGATCCATAAAATCCACGGTTGTGGCAGTCAGCATCAAATGCTTCAGTTCGATATCCGTCAACGGCATATCGGCATACCGGATGGTATACAGCACCGCCAGTTTGATTTCAACTGGATCCTTCAGTCTATAATATACATTGTCCCAAATATTCTTTTTCATACGCAGTTCTCCTCTTGCAAAAGAAGGCCAAGCCTCTTTAATTTCGCTTCATCAGTACAGTAAATTGTTCACTTTATAATACATGCCCTGCACAATATTTTCTCGTTCCATGCGGACGATAATTTCATCGTACACTCTGCGCCAGCTCATGTTGAAGTTTTCAATGACGCTAATGTCCTCCGGCGCCCTTCCAATCAGGCGGTGCACCACAACATCTTCGTCGAGCCAAGCCAGAAAGTCCAGCGTGCGGCAAATGTATTCTTCACAGTCCGGCGCCGGGAATTCTCCAGCTTCATACTGCTCCGCCAGCCGCGTTCCCTTAAGGATGTTCAACGAATGCAGTTTGACGCCCTCCACACCAAGCGCGGAAAGGATTTTTGCGGTTTCAGTCACATCCGTCCGGTCATCCCACGGCAAATTTAAAATTACGTGCGCACAGACCGGGATATGGTATTGATGGCACAGGTTTACTGCACGGATAAATTCCGCGAGCGTATGGCCCCGGTTCACTTTCAAAAGCGTATGGTAATTCGCTGTTTGCAGTCCCAGTTCCAGGCTGGTCTCCACCTGCGTTTCCTGCTTCAACCCATGCAGAAAGTCCAGATGTTCTTTTCTCACGCAGTCCGGACGGGTGGAAATGCTGATTTCAACGATATCTTCCGCCAGCGCCTGCCGCACCAGGCTGCGAAACCGCTCTGTTGGCATATATGTATTACAATAGTTTTGAAAGTATGCGATAAATTTTTGCGCCTTGTATTTCTTACCAATATACGCGCGGTTTTTTTGGAGCTGTTCGCGGACGGAAAGCTCCGCGGAAAGGCTGTCGTAGCCTGCACCAGATTCCGCGCAGAAGGTACAGCCGCCCATTCCCAGTGTCCCATCCCGGTTCGGGCAGGTCCCCGCCACATTAATCGGCAGTTTATACACCTTTTCCCCATATTTTTCTTTTAAATAATCGGAATACAGGTTGATTCGTTTCCCGGTTCGCATAGCTTCACATCCCTTCTTTTAGTTATACCATACTTTGGGTATAAAAATCAACAAAAGAATTACTATATATATTGAATTTGGAAATTACCTGTGCTATAATACGGAATTGTTAAAAAGTTTCTGGTTCTTTTTATCTTGCCCTCTTCCGTACAAACAGGGCCTAACAGAAACATTATTTTGTCTTGCCGCCTTAGCGGCAGAAGGAGAACCTATCATGAAATCTTTCGTAGTATTAGGCATCGGCCGGTTTGGTTATAGCCTGGCCAGAACGCTGTACCAACTCGGCCATGAGGTTTTAGCTGTCGATGACAACGAGGACATCATCCAAGACATTGCCGACGATGTAACGCACGCGGTTGTGGGAGACTGTGTAGACGAGCATACCCTGCGCTCACTTGGGGTTCGTAATTTTGACGTTGCGGTGGTCGCCATCGGCGGGGACCTGCAATCCAGCATTCTATGTACTGTAATCCTCAAGGACATGGGCGTGAAGTTTGTCGTTGCAAAGGCGCAGAGCGAAATCCATGCGCGGGTCCTGCAGCGTGTCGGGGCCGACAAGGTGGTGTTCCCGGAGCGCGACATGGGAATGCGCCTCGCCAACAGCCTTTCTGCGGAAAATATATTGGACTACATTGAACTTTCCCAGGATTACTCCATCGCCGAACTTTCCGTTCCCCGCAGCTGGGTGGGACGGACGCTGAAGGAGCTGAATGTGCGTGCGAAGTTCGGTTTGACTATTCTGGCCTGCAAAAACGAAAATGACGTTCATGTGTCGCCGTCGCCGGATTACATGCTGGCCGCGGAGGATTATCTAGTTGTGCTTGGTTCCAATGAGGATCTTTCATCCCTGCGGGATAACTAACAGGAGGAAACCATGCCGTTTCAGCAAATCACCAGCGCAGAAAATAAGACCTTAAAAGCCATCGCAAAGCTGAAGATAAAAAAATATCGGGAACAAAGCCGCGAATTCGTTGTCGAAGGCCTGGTCTCCTGCCGTATGGCACTGGACTCCGGCTTTTCCGTTTCCCGTTTTGTCATGACGCAGGATTTTTTGGATTCGGGAGCGGCTATCTCCGATATTTTAGACCATTATCCCTGTATTCTCACAACGGAAAAGCTTTTTCACCCGCTTTCGGACACGGAAACACCGCAGGGAATCCTTGCTGTTGTGAAAATGCCGGCGGTAAATATAGAGCTGGCGGGGACAAAGTATCTGTGCTGTGACAACGTACGCGATCCCGGCAACGTCGGGACAATCATCCGCACAGCTGACGCCATGGGGTTTGACGGCGTTCTTCTGACGGAAGGCAGTGTCGATTTATACAACCCGAAAGTGGTTCGCGCCACGATGGGGTCTATCTTTCATATTCCTGTACTGGAGCACTGCGGGGACGGTCTCCTGCAAAATATGAAAAGCGCGGGATTCCGCCTGATCGCCTCTGCTTTGACAGAAAACAGCGTTTCCCTGTACGGGCTGGACTGCAGCGGCAAACTTCTGTTCATTGTCGGTAATGAAGCGAACGGTATCCGTCCCTGTTTGCTTGATATGGCAGATACCACCGTAAAAATCCCGATGTTTGGGAAAGCGGAATCCTTTAATGTAAGCGTTGCGGCCGCCCTCTTGATGAGCGAGGCCGTGCGCGGAGGCCGGTGCAATGGATAATCAATTCATGTCCGCGGCAATCGCGGAAGCGGAAAAAGCCGCATTGTCCGGCGAAGTTCCAGTCGGCGCAGTGCTTGTAAAGGCAAACCGGGTTATTTGGAGGGCACACAATCTGACCCGCCAATTACGGGATGTAACCGCCCATGCGGAAATGCTCGCCCTCCGGGGCGCCTGTTCGGCATTTGGCGACTGGCGACTCGACGGCTGTGACCTGTATGTGACGCTTGAGCCATGCCCCATGTGTCTGAGCACCGTTTTTCTCTCAAGGATACGGCGGCTGTACTTTGGCGCGTACGACCCGGAGATGGGTGCGGTCAGCGGGAAAATAGATTTGTCTGTTCTTGGCCTTTACCATCAGCACACAGAGATTTACGGCGGAATGATGGAGGCAAAGTGTGAAGCCTTGCTGACGGATTTTTTCAGGAAAATCCGAAATTGATAACGCCAAAACATTATTTGGGGATGTCAAAAACATACCAAAAAAGCATTACGGCAAAAAACTGACCGTAATGCTTTTCTTTTTATGATTCATAACAACAGTCTATGACCTGTTTTTGCTGTCTGTCTCCCGAATTTCCACCCGGCGGATTTTTCCGCTGATAGTTTTCGGAAGCTCTTCAACAAACTCAACGATTCTTGGATATTTGTATGGCGCAGTGGTTTTCTTAACATGATTTTGCAGTTCTTTTTTCAACTCTTCAGAAGGCGTATAGCCCTTTGCCAGTACAACGGTGGCCTTGACAACCTGGCCGCGCAGTTCGTCCGGAACAGCGGTAATGGCCGTCTCCAAAACTGCCGGATGCTCTAAAAGCGCGCTTTCGACTTCAAACGGCCCAATGCGGTAGCCCGAACACTTGATGACGTCGTCCGTCCTCCCCACAAACCAGAGATACCCGTCCTCGTCCTTCCACGCAATATCTCCGGTATGGTATACCCCGTCGTGCCAGACGCTTTTCGTCCGGTCCTCATCCCGATAGTAGCCCATAAACATCCCAAATGGGAATTTACTGTGCGGTTTTATGACGATTTCGCCTTCCTCGCCTTCCCGGCAGGATTCCCCATTCCGGTTAATAATATCGACTCCCAGCTTCGGCATAGGTTTGCCCATGGAACCGGGTTTCGGCTCCATCCATGGCGTGGTAGCAATCACAACAACTGTCTCCGTCTGGCCAAACCCTTCCCGCAGTTTAATGCCGGTTGCTTTCAGGAATTGGTTATAAATTTCTGGGTTCAGCGGTTCTCCGGCTATGGTACAATATTTCAGGCTGGACAAATCGTACTTCGTCAAATCTTCTTTAATAAAGAAGCGGTAAATGGTAGGCGGCGCACAGAAGGAATCAATCTGATACTCCGCGATTTTATGCAGCAAATCGGTAGGCTGGAATTTGGAGGAATAGTCGTAAACGAAAACGGTCGATTCACAAATCCATTGTCCATACAGCTTTCCCCATACCGCCTTGCCCCAGCCTGTATCCGCAACCGTAAAATGCAGCTTGCCGGGCTCCAGATTGTGCCAGAACTTCGCCGTCATGATATGCGCAAGCGGATAGGAAAAATTGTGCACCACCATTTTCGGCTGTCCCGTCGTGCCGGAGGTGAAGTACATCAGCATCATGTCGTCGATTTTCGTGTCCGCTTCCCCGGACGGCCGTTCAAACTGTTCGCTGGCCTGTTCCACCCCTGCGTTAAAATCGACCCAGCCCTCCGGCATCGCTCCGCTTTCCGCGGCGCGCACGAACACTCTGTTTTTCACGGTCTTACATTCCGGATACGCCGCTTCCACATGCTCAGGCACATCGCCGTCGCCCGTTGCAACAATGGTGTGGACATCGGCAGAATTACAGCGGTAAATAATATCCTTTTTCGTGAGAAGATGCGTCGCCGGTATAACAACTGCCCCGATTTTATGTAGCGCAACAATTGAAAACCAGAACTGGTAGTGCCGTTTCAGCACAAGCATGACAAAATCGCCTTTTTTGATGCCGATGGATTTGAAAAAGTTCGCGGTTTTGTCTGTGTAATATTTCATGTCCGCAAAGGTGAAGATGCGTTCTTCCCCGTGGTCGTTGCACCAAATCATTGCTTTTGCATCCGGGTTCGTCCGCGCAAGTTCGTCAACAACATCATACCCAAAATTGAAGTTTTCCGGGATATTGATATCAAAATTTTCATAAAAATCCTCATAGGATTTATAGTCCGTTTTCACATATTTGTCAATCAAATTCATTTCTTTTCATTCCTCCAGATTTTTGCTATAGCGTAATGACGGCAAGGAAGCGCGCCTTTTTATTATCGAGCGCCCTCATGCCATGCGGATAATTCGAGTCGAAGTGGATGCTGTCTCCCTCCTCGAGGATGATGCTTTTCCCGTTTATCATCAACTCAAGACGGCCCTCGAGCATATAGTTGAACTCCTGCCCCGGGTGCTGGTTTTCCGCAATTGCCGTATTGTCATTCCGCGGCGGAACCGTAACCATGAATGTTTCCATTTTTTTATTGCTGAAATTGTAAGAAAGGTTTTGGTACTCATATTCCTTTCTTCTGTCCACGGTCAGGCCTTTGCCGTTTTTCACATAGGCGTATACCTTTAATTTCGGATTATCTCCGGTCAAAATCGCGGTAAGTTCCACGCCAAATTTTTCCGCCACCTCGTAAAGAAAGCTGACTGGGATATCCACCTCCCCGCTTTCATACTGCTCATACAGTTCTATTGGAATATTAAACTCTCTCGCCAGCGCTTCTTTTGAAATATCCTCCACTTCGCGCAGGCCCTTCAGCCTCGTTGCAATTTGACGCAGCTGTTCAGACATTATGAGTCCCTCCTTAATGTAATTACTAATTTTAAAATTCTGAGGCGGCGCCGGCCGCCCCATGATTAATCCTGCTCCAATCGCGGAACCCGCGTGGGTTTGCCGTTGTCGTCGAGTGCGACGAATACGAGATTCGCCTCGTTTGTTAAGATGGTCGCTCCGGTCCGCAGGTTTTCAGCCCAGACGTCCACTTTGATGTTCATAGAAGTATTCCCGACAGAAACCAGTGTGGCCACCAGCTTCACCATTTCCCCGAGTTTAACCGGATGCTTGAAATCCAGAGAATCCATCGCGACGGTTGCCACAATCTTGTTGGAATGCTTTGACGCGGTCAGCGCAGCGGCGATATCAATCCAGTGCATCAGCCTGCCGCCCTTTAAATTATTCAGCAGATTTACGTCGTTGGGCAGAACCAGCTGCACCATATCCACCACGGAATCACTAACTTTTTTTGTTATCTCCATATTGCCTCCTATTTGTACGCACGGTTTCGTAGCCTATACAAGGTCCTTTGCCTTCTCTTATGTGTTATTATACCAAATCAATTCAAAAAATAAAACTCTTTTTTTAAAAAAGAGCGTTTTCGATTGGTATTATATTCCATTAGCATATTTCATTCATTCTAAAAGAATATTTTTCATCGTATCGCTTTTTTGAAAACACAAATACTAAGGATGAGAAATAAAATTAAGCCGATGATTGAAAAGGTGATAAAATTGAAATTCAAAAAAATAATATATATCAGTTTCCTGGCAGCAATTCTTCTGCTGGCCGGATGTGAGGATATGGATGGGCGCGCTCCGCTAGATTCCGCAACTCCCGCCCCCACGCAGACAGCAAGTCCGACACCTGCACCGACGCTTGCTCCGACGCCGGAACCAACCCAAGAGCCTACGCCTGAACCCACGCCAGATCCAACCCCTGCCCCCACAAAGAATCCGAAACCAAAGCAGGAGTTACTCGGCAAATCTTCCACAAAGCTTTTGGATAAAAGCGAAACACGGCTGAACAATATTCACATCGCGATATCTGAAATTAACGGCTATACCCTTGCGCCGGGAGAGACGTTTTCATTTAACAGCGTCGTTGGTAAGCGGAATGAGGCTAAGGGCTACGAGAAAGCAACGGTCATTGTGGAGGGGGAAAAGGAGAAAGATTACGGCGGAGGCGTCTGTCAAGTGAGCTCCACCATTTTTCAGGCTGCACAGAAGGCCGGCTTAAAGATTGTAGAACGGCACAGCCACCAGAAGGACGTCGGTTATGCAGAAAAAGGTGAGGATGCAGCAGTGAACTACGGTACCCTCGATTTTAAATTTTATAACAACACAAACCGAAAAATCAAAATTGTTGTTTCGTCCGGAAAAAATTATGTAACCGCTGAAATCTATAAAATCCTGCCGTAGAATTTATTAAATATGTATGAAATAATGAAATTAGCTATTTACACTTTCCAACCTTTCGGATATAATAATACCTAGCAGAAATAAAAATGATTCTGCCATTTTATCCGGGATGTGATGATTTGTTCAGACTAAGTCAGTTTAATATCGTTGAAATTTTAATACGGGCGGTGGTTGTACTGCTCGCGATTTCTGTACACGAAACAGCACATGGCTACGCGGCCTATAAACTGGGAGACCCAACGGCGAAATCCATGGGACGGCTATCGCTGAACCCTTTAAAGCATATCGATCCAATCGGTGCGCTCTGTATGCTTTTATTCGGGTTCGGCTGGGCGAAGCCGGTTATGATAAACCCCTATTACTTCAAAAAACCAAAGCGTGATACTGCGATTACCGGGCTTGCGGGACCGGTTTCCAACTTTATTATGGCGTTTATCTCCATTTTAATTCTCCAGTTGCTTTTTAGATTTCATATTCCGCTGAACGCATTCACCCGTATCATACAGACATTTTTGATACAATTCACTCTGTTGAATATTGGTCTGGGCGTGTTTAATTTGATACCCATTCCGCCGCTCGACGGCTCGAAGGTATTTCTTTCCCTTCTGCCGAACCGCCTCTACAACGATATTATGCGGTATGAGCAGTTTGGCTGGATTATCTTGGTTGTGGCTTTGGGGCTTGGGGTGCTGGACCCCATCATCGGCACAATCGGAAACTGGATTGTTGCCGCAATGCAGTTTTTAGTGAGTTGGATATAAGATGGAAAACGAAAAGATATCTGTTAAACTGGAGGTTTTTGAAGGGCCGCTCGAGTTGCTCCTTCACCTTTTGAAAAAAAACAAAGTCAGTATTTATGATATTCCAATTGTTAAAATTACAGAGCAGTATTTTGCGTATCTCGACCAGTATAAGGAGTTCGATATTGAGCTTTCCAGTGAATTTCTAATTATGGCGGCGGAATTGCTGCTGATAAAATCCAAAATGCTTCTTCCGAAGCATGAGGAACAGGAGGAAGAGGATCCCCGCGGCGATTTGGTGGAGCGCCTCCTCCAGTATCAGCGCATCAAGATGGCGACGGAGTTTTTAAAGGACAACGAATTTGCCACCCGGTTTAATTATTTCAAAGAACCGGATGCAATCGACAAACCTGCTCCTGACTACAGCGGACAAGCTTTTGACATAGAGTTGCTGATGGAAGCGTTTCTCATTGTGATGGATAAAACGGAACGGAAAGCTCCCCCTCCGAAAAAATCCTTTGAGGGAATTGTTGGGCACGAAAAGGTTTCCATCACCTCCCGTGCCACCTATATTAAGGAGCGGCTGAGAAAAGACCGAAAAGTGCGCTTTGAGTCTCTGTTTGAAGGGCTTGCGTCGCGCCCGACCATTATCGCGACCTTTCTCGCCCTTCTAGAAATGATGAAACTTGAAATTGTTCTTGTGACGTTCGCTGAAAAAGAAATTACGATTACTCAGATTAAAGACGGTGATATAACAGATGAATTCTAATATCAGCTCCATTCTGGAAAGTATTTTGTTTGCCGCCGGCGAGGCGGTTTCAAGAAAACAGCTTTCCGAGATCCTGGATATAAATGAGAATGAAATAGCAAAGGAAATAGAGGAACTGGAACAGTTTTACCGTCTGAATAACCGGGGACTAAAAATTATTGAAATCGATTCTTGTTTCCAGCTTTGTACAGTTGAAGAAAACTACCGTTACATACAGTGCATCGTAGAGCCGAAAAAGAAACAGGGGCTTTCCCCTGCCGCGCTGGAGGTGCTCTCGATTGTGGCATATAACCAGCCCGTTACCCGCAGCAGCATTGAATACATTCGCGGCGTAAACTGTGACGGGCCGGTAAACCGGCTCATAGAACGGGGGCTTATCGAAGAAAACGGAAGGCTCGACGCGCCCGGAAGGCCGATTTTATATGTCACAACGCAAGAGTTCCTGCGAAGCTTTGGGCTTTCCTCCCTTGCCTCCCTGCCGGATATCGAGGCGTTTGAGGTAAGTATAGATGAAGCGCTTTCTGGCGATACTCAAGAGGAGTGAACATGAATCCTGACGATTGCGGGTGAGCCGATTGATAATTTTTCTTTCTATTTTAATAGGCCTCCTTGTTTTGCTTTCCCTTTTGTTGTTTGTTCCTTCCCAAATTGGCATTGAATATCAGACAACAGACAAGCAGCAGGACATGAAATTATTTGTGCGCATACTGGGCATCCCGCTCCGTTTTCAGATTCCGATTGCAAAGGACGAGAAAGAAATTAAACAGGATGCGGAAAGGGATACGAAAAAACTGTTTGCACATATGACGTTTGAAAGATTCAAATTCATTGTCTCTGGTGTGAAGGAAGCATATGACGAATCAAAGGACAACATCAAAGACCTGCTGCGTTATTTGCAAAAGCATATCCGTGCCCACACCATATATTTTCATATCAACTTTGGCTTGAGCGATCCGGCAAAAACCGGTATTGCGACCGGCGCGGTCTGGAC
>CABSKZ010000055.1 GCA_902478395.1 uncultured Eubacteriales bacterium
GGCGTTCACTTTTGAGAACATTGAATCATCATTCGGCAAGCGTCAGGCCGCTTGCTTGCGGCCGGGCCGCACATTTTACCTTCGTAAAATGCGAATGTGGTATAGTAAAAAGCCTCTTCCCTTATTTGTACAGGTGTTGCAGGACCGGGAGAGAACACCACAGCTCTAATTTTGTTACATTTTTGATTATAACATAAACAATGTATGTTTACAAGGAAGATGTAAACAGGGCGCTTATCTGGAAATGAAATATATGATAGGATTCATCATTTTGCATAAAAATTTCACTTGATTTTTGGTATTTTTGTTGGTATAATGTAAAACACCAATCAAAAAGAGGGGAGCGCAGCGGATGAAATGGAGACATTATCAATTCGAGCAGGTAAAAAAGCTCCGGGGAAACATGCTGTTCAAGATGGTGTTTTTGTACTGCACGTTTACATTTGTCATTATTTATGTGCTAACCTCCGTTCTGAGCCAGTTTGCAAAAGCCAACCTTTCGGATAAAATTTACATATCTAATTTAAATAAGCTTTCCATGATGCAGGTTTATTGCGACACCAACGTCGTACAGAAAATCAACGATATTATGGTTGGAATGCAGATGGAAGTAAGCGGAAAAACAGAAATATACAATTTTATGAAAACAAAAAGCGCCCTGAATGAAGGGGAGCTATACAATACTTATAAAGAACTGAATGCGATTATCATTGAAACGCCGATAATCAGTTCGGTCGAGTTGTATAACCGGCCGAACAATATTACACTTTCCTCCGCCGGCGGAATCGACTACGAGCCGGACAGCGTGCAATATAACCGATATTTTTATGATGAGCGCGGGCCGATGTGGACGGAGGCGGATAACGGCGGCATCGCGGTAATCAGCACATTTTCCCTCTATATCGCGCCGGAAGGAAAAAACTCCTGCGCGATCATCCGTGTCAATTCCGACGAACTGACGAAGCGCCTCCGGGGACAACTGGGCGCGCAGGAGGGCATCGACTTTTTTATCGTAGATAAGAATTTTCAGGCAGTCTGCGGCACAAATCAAAACTTTGCCGACGATATCAGCGCCTTTTCTTTTGATGCGGAGAAAAATATTCAAGACGGTATGCTGGGCGGCATCGAGGCGCAATTGATGCATATGGATTCAGCACTGGGAGACTGGAAATATGTTTATCTGATTCCCTCCAGCCTGTATGAACAGGATATTTCACGGCTGAAAACAGCCACCTCATGGAATTTGGCAGCAATGACATTGCTATGCTTTTTTGGATTAGGCTGTATCAGCCTGTGGCTGTACCGCCCCATCAAACAAGCGGTGCTGTCGCTTAGAAAGCATTTTAAAAACGAACAGGATATTTCCGATACGCGGTTCATCAACCAGCAAATCAGCCGGTTGATAACGGAGGTAGACGAGGTAAACCGCACCATTGGAAAGAACGCGAACCTGATACGCAGCCAGGTCGTGATGGAAACCGTGTACGGAAACATTGAGGAGTCGGAGTTCCGCGGCAGGCTGCAAATCATCGGAGAGGCATTTGACACAGCCTATCTCGTTCCGGTAATTGTCCACATCAACGAAGAGCTATTATCAACGGTCAAACTCAAAGAGCAGGAATATGTCCTGTTCCGGTTCTGTGAAATTCTGGAAGAGGAATACGGCAGAACATACCGCTGTATCGCCGCCAAAATTTCTTATAACTGTGTTTGCGCGTTGGTCGGCTGTTTAACCGGTGAAGGCATACAACAGGTGACGGAGGCGGTCGCGGACGCATTCCGGAAAAACGGCGTCACGGATTTCAATATCTTTTTGGGTATGCCGCAAAAGCAGTTGGAACAGGTCAGTAGGAATTGCAGGAGTATGACGGGAATGCTGAAATACGCATTTCTGTATGGCTTTGGCAATATTTTAGAATTGGAACGGCTCGAAGCCAGTGAACAGCGGGAAGGGAATATTTCGGCCGCCGGCTATGCTGAGAGAGCGGAACATTTTCTTTCTTCAGGCGATATTCTTGCGTGCAAAAACATGGTGGATGCGCTGTATGAAGAATGTGTTAAGAAGGACTATTCGTATGCGTATACCGAAGGATGTTTCTTTGCGCTGGTTACGGCGGTAACGAAATTCGCGCGCAGTGCTGTGGATAAGGATACCTTAAAAGAAGTCCGGGTTCTCAGTGAAGAGTTTTCCACGCTGGCGGGTGTGCGCCATTATCTGGACCGTTTATTGGAAGCCTGCGGCGGTACAGCGCATGCGGACAGGGCGGCCACCGAAACAGAATTTATTGAACAGGTTAAACAGTATATTTTAGATAATATCGGGGCCGACGTGTCGCAGAACAGCGTCGCCGCGGATTTTAACATCAGCACCGCCCATTTGAGCCGGACCTTTAAAAAGGTGACGGGTGAGACCTTCTCTGACTTCGTGACTGGCGCAAAGCTGGACCGAGCGGCGAAGCTTTTGCTTGAAGAGCCTGGTATGACCGTCGCGCAGGCGGCAGAGGCGGTCGGCTATTACAATATGAATTACTTCACGACATTGTTTAAAAAACGGTTTTATAAAACCCCATCCCAGTACAGAAAAGACAAAAAATGAGACAGCTATGGCACCTCTTTTGCAGCCGGACATCTGCAAAGAGGTGCTTTTTTATGTAAAAACATACGGCGGTAAAACCCGGTATGATGCGGATTTTATGCACCAAATCAAAATATTGGTGAGCCTAATCAAATTTGTGTACTGTTTTTTTATAAAGGGGGCTGGTACAATACAAGTATGGAATACCGGAATTTATTTTAAAGGAGTTGGCGTTTATGAAACAAAAATTATCTGCAATGATACTGACCGCCCTCATGGTCTCAACGCTGCTTGGAATTTCCGTTTCAGCAAGCACGACAAATCTTGCGCTGGGAGCCACGGTCACGACAAACTCGCAGCACGCAACACATGTTGCAAGCAGAGCGGTGGATGGCTCAACGGCTACCAGATGGCAAACCATTAGTAGTCAGAAGGCGCCGTGGATAATTCTGGATTTGGGTGAAGCAAAAACGTTTAACAAAATTACGATGATTCAAATAACCGCGACCTATGCCTCCTATCTGACCTCATATAAATTTGAGGCTGCGGATGATGAGGCTTTTGAGACAAATGTGGTTACCTTGGCAGAGGGCACAGGTTCGGAAACACTGGTCACCATCAAACACTTGTTTCCGACTGTTACAAAACGGTTTGTCAGAGCCTCATTTGTAGCAACCTCTAACCTTGGAATTTCTGAGTTGGAACTTTATGATATCAGCTTAAATTCATTGGAGGTGGAAGGCGATTATTTGGGTGTGGCAGTGCCGAACACTGCTGGTGAAACCAGATACAGCGACGCGCCTGCGGCAACGGTCACCGATGAACAGAACGATACGTTTGCTGCTCCGGCAGGAAGTGTTGAGTGGTCCCTGAAAGAAGCCTGCGCCGGTGTGAGCATCGACGGAACAACGGGACGGCTGGCTGTTACCTCTGAGGCCGAGGCTGGAACCGTTTCGGTCCGGGCGGCGCTGGCCTCCAATCCGTTGCAGTATGTTGACAAAACCGTCACAATTACAAAAGAAGCGGGCACAGATGTAAACCTTGCTCCTTCCTTTGGAATAACTGCGGTAAACCCGGCTTCCGGCGCAATCGCGAAAAACGCGGCGGATGGAAGTATAGACACAGTTTGGCAGAGCGGAGCAGGCACGGAGAGCAGCTTTGCCTTTGCAACGGGCGGAAAAGCACTGAATAAGCTGGTGGCATATCTTGCTGGACAGGAAGCCGTTACAGGCTACCGGGTGCTGGCGGCGGACAGCGCGGATTTTTCAGGAGCGTCGACGCTGGCAGAGGGTGCGCAGATGGGAGAACGTACGGCGGTTTCGTTCCCGGAAACCAATAAGGCGTACATAAAACTGGAACTGACGCACACGGGCCAGATTACAGTGAAAGAAGTTGAACTCTATAAGATGCTGCCGGTTTCTATTGACACCCGTCAGGGTTACGGAAGTACGGTGATTCCGGGAGAGGGGGCAGCCAGTGTGACGGCTGGCCACAACGCGGTGGTCATGGATAAGGAAGGAGACGTGATTGACCCGGCGAACTATACGATGCAATACGTTTTGGATGGATACGGCGCAGAGGGTGTATCTCTTGACGCTGTAAGCGGACTACTGACGATAGCCGACAACGCGGCCGACGGGATTTATTACGTGACAGCGTCACTGCCGGAATATTCTTCCGTTGCGGAGGTGCAGCTGCCTTTCGATTTGGGCGTTGATAAGATCAACGGTATGGAAAGCGCAAACCTTGCGCTGAATAAAACGGTTCGCGCAACGAGCGCCCATTCCTCGCATGGCAAGGAACGTGCCGTGGATGGATTGGCCAATACCAGGTGGCAGTCTACCACAAACGATTTGACGCCAACTTTGACAATTGACCTGGGCAATACCTACTATTTTAACAAGGTAAATTTGACCAGCTTCTGCGTGAACGCAGCAATCCCAGTGAAAGAATGTGTCATTGAGGCGGCAGACGATTTTGACTTCACACAGAATGTCCGGGAACTCTGCCGGATGACTGATTTGCTGTCAAATGTTAAGACAATGCAGGGCTTTGCCATGGAACGCGCACGGTATGTGCGGTTCCGGGCAATCGAAATAGAATTGTCCGAACAAGGAAAGAACCCCGGTGTCTGCCTGATTGAATTTGAACTATACCGCGTCAGGGCAGTTGGTATCGATTCTATGAATGATTTGGGAAGCCTATACATACCAAGCGAAGGTTCCCATACTTTTACGAATTTTGCGGCGAATCCAATGGACAGTGAGGGCTGTACGCTGTCCGGGACGGATTTCCCCATTCAGTACGAATTGCAGTCTGCCCCATTGGAGAATGCATCGCTGGATCCAGCAACAGGTGCCATTATAGTTGAGGCGGGACAGGCGGAGACCAGTATGCGGGTGAAGGCAACGCTCGGCTCTGACGCGGAACAGACCGTCACCTATACGGTGTATCTCACAAATCAATATGACGCAAACGTTTCTCAGCATCCGGACTTTTTCCTGACGCAGCCAGTGCTGGTTGATGCGGATGGCCTGGAGGTATCGGGCCTTGCGGACGCGGCACAGCTTTCCTTCAGCGCGGTTGGCAGGCGGGAAGGAAAGACAGGCACGCTGACCTTTATTATCAATACCTATACGGATGAAACAAAAACTGTGAAGGAATCCGTTTCCGTCCAGGTGGTGCCGGTTACGGAATTTGAGGAAAATACCTATAGCCTGCAGCTAACCGGGCTAAACGACAAGGCGGGACGGGTGACTATTTATCTTTGGGATAACTTTGAGAGCCTGCAGCCTGTTTTGAAGGCTCTGGAATATTAAGAAGGCAGTTTACAGCAAGGAAAGGGTGGATAGCTTGAAAAAATCAGGGATTGCAGTACAACGCCTGCTGGCGTCGCTGGTCGCGGCGGTATTTCTCTTTGGGGGTGCCGCCGGGGCAGTTACAGACGACGTGACAGGAACCGATTATGAAATGGAACTGGTCATTATGCGCGATTTGGGTGTTATGAGTGCGTACGAAGATGGGAGCCTGCGGCCAACGCAAGCTGTCAGCAGGGCGGAGTTTACCAATATGGTCATCAGGCTCCTCGGGCTGGATAAGGTTTCGCTGGATGCCTCTTTCGACGGCTTTTCGGATGTAGGCAGCGGTTATTGGGCCTATGACAATATTGCCATTGCATATACACTCGGCATCATCAGCGCGAGTGAGGAGGGCTTGTTTTACCCAGAAAAAAATGTGACTCTGCAGCAGGCAATCAAAATGCTGGTCTGCGCGCTGGGGTATGGCCTGCCCGCCGAGCAAAAAGGCGGCTGGCCCTCGGGCTATATTGTAACGGCAGGCAGCCTGAACCTGATGAAAAAACTCAAACTTGGGATGGAACAGGAGTTGGACCGCCAGAACGCTGCGCTGCTTCTCTACAATACACTGGATGTGAAAATCCTAACGGAATCTGAAATCGGCAAGCTGACGCAGGGCGGTACGCTATTCGAGGAAAAGGCCTCGGTAAAAAACTGGGTTAAAAGCACGGGAATCTTAACCGCAAACTATGATACCGACCTGGTGGGCGGGCACGATTTGGAGCCGGACGAGGTCATTATCGACGGAAACATTTACCACATTGGCGCAACCGCCGCTTCGCAGTATCTCGGCCAGCGCGTCACCTTCTACAGCGTGGAAGAGACGGACGGCAGTGAAAAACGGCTGCTAAGCGTCTATCCGGACAAAGGGCGGAACACGGTTTTAGAATTTGACGCATCCATGCTGGAGGACTTGAGCGCCGAAGGGCTCTCTTATTATGAAGCAGAGGATAAGGATAAGAACGCAGAAAGAATTAGTTTTGCAAAAAATGTGAAGCTCATCGTCAACGGACAATGGATAAACGGGTTTACAGAGGACGATTTTTCTATTACGGAAGGCGGCATCCGGGTAATTGACAACGACGGGGACCTTGCGTATGATGTGCTGGTTTTAAACCGGGGTGCGAGCTTCCTCGTGGACCGCGTCAGTACGCGCGGCGACCTCGTTTACCTGAAAAATGCGTCGCTGAATGGGCGAAGGAGCATCATAACCGACACGAGGGACAAGGATTTGCACCTGTCCGTTATCAAGGACGGTCAAAGCATTTCGGTAACCGATATTCAGGTGAACGATGCGATAACGGTGTACGCCTCTCCAGACGGAAAACGGCTGCGGATGCTGGTATCCGGCGCGAGTGTCGACGGGGTGCTCAGTGAAATCAACCTGCCGGAGTGCGAGCTTGGCGTGGACGGAACGGTCTACCCGGTCGCGGAATCTTTCAAAGCATCTTTGGAGAATCTGAAGATGGGAACACAAATGCGGTTTTATCTCGATGCGAACGGAAAAGTCGCCTACGCGACAGACCGCACCCAAGAGGCGAGCGCCAACGTCGGGTATCTCATGGGGATTGAGAAAACCAGCGGGCTGGGCTCCGCGCTGGAACTGAAGGTGCTGTTTGGCGGAAGAACCTATGAGGTGGAGGACAAAAAGAATAAGGACAACGATAAAACGATTACGGAAGTGAAAAACTCCGACATCCGCGTGCTGAAAACGGCACAGAAGCTGAAGGTGGACGGCAAAAGTATGACTGCCGCAGAAGCCGCGGAAAAGCTGGCGGGCGTGAAGGTTTTTACCTTTAAAAAGAATGACGCGGACGAGGTGACGGCAGTTGAAACCGCAGAACGCTTTGCGATACAGGATAAAAGGGCGTTTAATAAGGCTATCAAAAGCTTTGGCGGAACGACGAACCAAGCGTTTCAAATTGATGATACGACAGATGTGATACTATATGCCGGCAGTAGCACGGATGATGACTATTTTGTCAGCGTACAAATAAAAGACGGCAGCCAGTACACGGTAGAGGGATATGGCAGGCGGGATGACAACGGGTTTGTGGTCGATACGCTGGTGCTGTACGACCCGACTATGGTCTCCGTTGTCGGAACGATTGATGAGGATACGCCGGCGTCTATTGTGACGGCGGTCACCCTGACGCTGGGAAGCGACGGGGAGGAATACCGCATGATTAGCTGCTACACAGATGGGAAAGCAGAGAAAAAAGAGGTCAAAGAGACAGTCCAGACCAACGCGGTTATCGACCAGCTCAAGGCTGGAAGCGTCATTAAATACACCGACGACAGCTATGGAAGGATTGATAATATCGCGTTGGTAAGCCAGCTTTCCACACAAACGAAGGATATTCACACAGACGAGCATGGTGCGAACGAAAAAATTCTCGCCAAGTGTATGAAGGTGGAGGCGGAACAGCTGTCCAATACGCTCAATGAGATTGTGGATGTGGTCTATCTGAGCGTTTCCGGCACACTGGCAGACATGAAGAGCTTTAATGTTCCGCTTGACAACGGACCGGCCTACTATATTTACCGGCAGAAGAACAACGCCATTGAACCGGCAAATGCGGAATATTTGCGGCCGGCGGAAGCCTTTGGAGAAATAGATGCGGGCTATGCGTTTATCCACCGGGTTTATGATGAAGTAAAAATCGTGGTTATCTCCGAATAGCGGGCGAGAAATGGAGTTGATTCATATGAATATTTGGCAAAAAACTTTGTGCTGTGTCTGGGCGTTCCTGCTCCTTTTTACGCTGGTTTTTCCTGTTGGTTTTGCCGCGGAGGTGCAGATTCCTATAAAAACCGCGACCGCTACGACAAACCACGGGAGTTATCCGCCATCGAATGCAATCGACGGCATTACAACGACCCGCTGGCAGCATCTGAGCTTTGATTTAAAACCCGCCATCACCTTCGACCTTGGCAAAAAGACGCCGTTTAACAAGCTGGTGGTGATGCCGACCGGCGCTTCCGTTGTAAACAAATACACCATTGAGGCGGCGGACAATGCGGCCATGACGCAAAATCGGGTCGTGCTCGCGAGCGGCACAGTGATTGAGGACAACAATATTTTCACATTTAAAACAGTTTCCCGCAGATACATCCGGTATTCGGTGACAGAGAAGGACGGAACCATCGGACTGTTTGAGTTTCAGGTATTTAATTCCACACCATCTGCTATCCGGTTTACGGAGGAGATGCCAGACGCCGCAATTCCGCTTACGGGGGAGAAAAACAGGGAGGTTTCCCTGCCGGCGGTGGAGGTGCTGGATGATTCCGGGAATCCAATCGACAGCACAAACTACGATTTGGACTATTCTCTGAATACGTCCGAGGGTGTGTTTATTGACGCTGCAAAGCAGACGCTGGTTGTAACAGACCAGGCGAAGCCGGGACAGATAACATTAACCGCGGGCGTCAGGTATGAAAGCGGGCTGACCGCTGAGATATCTTTCAATTTATTCGAAAAGGAAAATTTAGCAAAAGGTGCGGTGGTGTTAGATGACACGGGTTCAGCGGTTACAGAACTGACGGACGGAAACCACACAACTGTTTACTGTGCGGAAAACAACGCGGAATTGATGGTAGATCTCGGAGCGGCTGTTCCTCTCAATAAGCTGGAACTGCGCTTCTCTGGAGCGCTTGCATCTGTGCGGTTTACCGGAGCGGCGGAGCAGGATTTTTCCGACGAGGCAGTGTTGTTTGAACAGACGAACCCGGAAGGCGACGGTCTCACCGCATGCTTTTCCCGCAAAAGCTGCCGTTATGTGCGGCTCAATTTGGAAGGAACAGGAGCGCTGAACATCTGTGAACTGGAAGCGTATAACGTGTCTCCGGTGCGGATTGACAGCCCCTATTCTCTCTATGAGGCGTACATTCCGGTGTTTGGTAAGGAGGCCGCGGAAATCCCGCCGCCGGAAGTCCGAGTTGTCGATGTCTACGGGGATGAAGTGTATAAAGAACTTGGCGGACTGCGCTGGTCGGTCAGCGGAGGTCTGCCGCAGGGGATTTCGTTGGAACACGAGACAGGTGTGCTGACAGTCGACCCGATTGCGAGTGCGGTCAAACTGAACATGACAGCGCAGTCGCGTACCGTAGAAAGTATTACGCGGGAGTTTACCGTATCCCTGCTGGAAACAAAAGAGGCCGATGTGCCGGACTACCTTTCCTATTTAAAAGAGGTGGAATCGGCGACGAACCACTCGAGCTATCCGCCGTCGAATGCGGTCGACGGTAATTTAAATACCCGGTTGCAATTTTTGAGCAATGTAAAGAATCCATATATTACGGTTGATTTTGGAGAACCATTGGCTTTTAACAATGTCACAGTGCGTCTGCTTTCCGGTTCACTAGTCAAAAAGGCGACGGTGCGTGCGTCCAATTTGAAAAGTGAACTTCTGAATGAGGAGAGCATTATTGGTACGATGACCGGGCCGCTTGATGCGAACGCATCCGTTAGCACGCCGCTGACAGAGGCGCGGTACGCGATGGTATATTTCGACGAGGCGGATTCCGGCGTTTCAATTTTGGAATACGAAGTGCGCAGAAGTTACCCCGCAATTATCTATGCCGCGGGCTATCCAGCAAAGTTGGTGGTCCCGGCGGAAGAGGCGCTGACGCTGGAAGCGCCGGTTGTCGATGTTCGCGACAGCGGCGGTGTTTCGATGGTGATCGCCGAATCAGATTACCGGTTCGAACTCGTTTCCGCGCCGGCGGGTGTGTCGCTAGACAGCGCAACCGGGGTTGTTACCGTGCAGCCAGGCGCTTCGCTAGGTGATGCGGTGGTGCGTGTGTACCTTTGTGAGAATGAAACCATCTACAATGATTATGCGATAAAGCTGGTCATTTCAGAAGATGCAGGGGAGTCAGATGATGCGTCAGTGGTAAAAGCGGCAATCGCCGCGTTTCGTATTTCCGATTACACCGACCCTGCAAATACGACAAAGGATTTCACGCTTCCTCTTGCCGGAGAAAACGGTGTTAAGATTTCGTGGTCGGCAGAGCAGGGACAAAGCTGGCTCAAGCTGGACGAAGCTGGCTTTGCGGACGTTACACGGACAGATAGCAACGGGGACCCATCGTTGACGGGCAGGTTCTCTTATGGAACAGTTTCAGCGGAGGCGGTTTATCAAATCCATGTGCCGAAGCTGGTTTCGCAGCCCTCTGGCGGCAGTGGTAGGGGCGGCGGAGGCGGGAGCGGTTTTGTCGGCGGCTCAAACGCCGCGGAGCCAACTGCAGCGCCAAGCGCCCCGCCGGATGCAAACGGCCAGACGGAAATATTGCGGTTTGTCGATATTGATGAAATTCCGTGGGCGGGCAGTTATCTGGCAGCACTTGTGGAGAAAAAAATCCTAAACGGGGACGGGGAAAAGCTGTACCCGGGCAGAGAAATTACACGGGAAGAATTTGTGAAGCTGATTATGGAGGCATTTTTTCCGGGCGCGCAGACTGATGGAATCAGCGGCTTTTCAGATGTGCCTGATGAAAGCTGGTACGCGCCCTATATTGCACGGGCAGTGCAGGCCGGAGTGATCACGGGCGTCTCGGAGGATTTGTTTGGAAGCGGCACGCCGGTTACCCGGCAGGATGCGGTCGTCATTTTAAACCGGACGTTAAACAAGCTGGGAGCTGGCTTAACGTCAGATGGGGCAGCGGCCGGATTCTCGGATGAAATAGAGATTGCGACTTACGCTGCGGAGGCTGTGCGCCTCTTTGCGGAAGCGGGAATCGTGTCCGGCACGGAGGAACAGAAGTTCCGCCCGGGCGCGGCGATAACGAAGGCGGAGGCGGCGAAGCTGTTATGCCTGACTCTGGAGGTGGTGGCAAATGAAAACTAAGATGGCCGCAATGCTGCTTGTGTTAGGAATGCTGCTGTCCGTGCTGCCGGCAGCGGTTAGCGCGGAAGCGCTTCCGGGCTTTACAGACGTTGCTTCTATAACGGACGAGGCGTTTTTCGGCGTCTGGAACCGCGGGGAGGAAACCTGGGCCGGGGCAGGAAAACTGAATTATTCTGTGACTGACGAGCTTTCCGGCGTGGAAATCTGCGTGAAAAACGGCGACTACGCGGGAGCGAAACAGGAACTTCTGCAATATTTCCGGACACGAAGCGTTGGCTATACGCCAAAACTCGCGACGCAGGATTACCCGGTGGATTTGCTGATTGACAACATTTTTACCAACCGCGTCACCTTTCTAGACAAGCAACTGGAAATTCCATGTGAATACAGCTGGGTCGAGGTGGATGTAACAAATATGCTGCAAACGGTGCGCAACGGTATCGCCGCAATCTGCATGCACCCGCGGAAAAAGACGCCAGACATCATCAGCATCGCATCTAAGGAGAGCGATAACGCACCCTATGTGGAGGCGGTTATCAATGGGGAAACGGTGCGGCTTGCAATTACGCAGGATTTTTATATCCGCGCGGAAAGCTATGAAAATGAAAACTACGGCTTGGAACCGGAGCTTTTAATGCGGGATTCTGGGAATCCCATCGACTCCGATACCATGATATCGTTTTTGCAGATTGACACCTCCGGACTGAAGGAGACCGACAACATCGTGCAGGCAAAATTAAAGCTGTATGCGAAAACCAGCGCGGCAGAACCGCAGCAGCTTATGCTGTTTCGGCATATCCGCGATTTGGATGAAACAACAGCGACCTTCGCGAACCAGAAAGGAGACCTCACCGTTGTTTCCTGGCAGGGAATTGAAGGTGGAACGGACTGGAAGTGGCCGGATGGATACTACTCCGAGTTTTGGTACCATTTTCCGCGGTTTTATTTCCTGCACACCATGGCGCAGATGTATTACGACAAAGCGGATGAGTATTACGCATGGCACGCGATCAATATGATGCTGGACTTTATTCAGGATCAAACCGTCGGATTTCCGCGGGCGCTGGAGCAGCCGCTCCGCGACGATAGTTTCATGGCAGCGTTCTTCGCGTTGATCGGTTCTGATTCCATGGACGCGGAGGCCTGCACCGCGATTATGAAATATTTCTGGCAGGGCGCCGAGTACCTGCGGACGAACTTCAGCGTGGGCAGCAACTGGGGAACTTCCCAGACGAAAACCTTTATTGAATATGCGGCGGTGTTTCCGGAATTCGCGGACCAGCGGCTTTGGATAAAAACCGTCCGTAACCGGATGGAGAACGACATTGGCCCGCTGATTTTAGACGACGGTTCTTATGTGGAGAACTCCAACTCCTATGCGGCGGGGGTTCTCACCACGCTCAAAGATGTGATGATATATGCCGAAGCAGCGGGACTGGAGTTCTCGCCGAACTTCAAGCAGCGGGTTAAGGGTCTGACGCGCTATTTGATGGACAGTGCCATTCCCACAGGCCAATCCCTGTCTCTTATACACATCTGACGCTGCGGACGAATAGAGAGGTGT
>CABSKZ010000056.1 GCA_902478395.1 uncultured Eubacteriales bacterium
GTCACAGACAGCCTTACACAAAAGTTGTCATCGAGAAAATCAACGGCTAGAAAATGACGGACATAGTAATTTTCAGAAACAAAAAACAAGAGGTCGTAAAATACACTGTGACTGGGCATACCGGGTTTAACGAAGCCGGAACGGATATTGTTTGTTCGGCCGTCAGCTGTGCGGCGATGACCGCGCTGAACGGATTGACAGATGTCTTGGGGCTGACGGTAGGTTACGAAATAGCGGACGGCTCAGTGGAGTGTGTGCTGCCTGAAGAACTGGAACCCGAAGAGCGGTACGGAGCACAGGTGTTATTGGAAAGTATGGTTTTAACCATGCGTGACCTCGCGAAACAGTATGAAACGTATATTTCAGTTACTGAACTGGAGGTGTAATCATGATTCAATTGAATATTCAGCTTTTTGCTCATAAAAAGGGTGTTGGTAGTACCAGAAACGGACGTGACAGCGAAGCGAAGCGTTTGGGTGTTAAGAAAGCGGACGGACAGCCGGTATTGGCTGGAAATATTCTCGTTCGTCAGCGCGGCACAAAAATCCACCCGGGAATCAATGTCGGCAAAGGCGGCGACGATACGTTGTTTGCACTGGTAAACGGCAAGGTGAAGTACGAAAGAGTCGGCAAAGACAAAAAACAGGTGAGCGTATACGAAGTAACCGCTTAACAGCGAACAAACAAGCCCAGTCCGTTACCGGAATGGGCTTTTGTATTTCCGGGAAGGAGGAGGAATGGTGGCAATTTACGCAATTTCTGACCTGCACCTCTGCCTGAGTGTGGACAAGCCAATGGATGTGTTCGGCGCAATCTGGGAGAATTATGTCCAGCGGCTGCACGAAAATTGGCGCAGGATCGTGGCACCGCAGGATATCGTTTTGCTGCCCGGAGATATTTCCTGGTCAACCTATATCCGGAATGCGTATGAGGATTTCCAGTTTATTAACGACCTTCCCGGCACCAAAATCATTACGAAGGGAAATCACGATTATTGGTGGGAAACGCTGTCAAAACTGAACGGATATCTCGATGAGAATGGGTTTGATACAATTCGTTTTTTGCATAACAGTACCTATTGTTATGAGGATACGGTAATCTGTGGGACAAAGGGTTACCCTGACCCAACGGATTTGGCCGCCCCGACTGCGGAGGACGATAAATTATTTTTGCGGGAGCTTTCCCGGCTGGAACTGTCGTTAAAAAAAGCGCAGGAATCGGGCCAGGAGCGGATTATTGTGCTGTTGCACTATCCACCGCGGTTCAACGGTGCTTATACGGAACTGATGGAACGGTACGGCGTGGCAGCTTGTGTTTACGGCCACCTGCATGCACAGTCACAACGATTTGCCCAACAGGGGGAACATAACGGCGTTATTTACCGGTTGGTATCCTGCGACTATTTAAAATTTACGCCTGTTAAAATATTTTAAAAACAAGAATTTATGCAATCCGACAAAAAATCCCATTGAAATTTGGTTCATCTCATGGTATGATATTGATAACTGTAAACAGGGAAAAGGAGGTGGGCGGTTTTGGCGGCACCGGAAAGCGAACTGATTCAAAAAAGCAAGAACGGTGATATTGCAGCCTTTGAGGAATTGATTTGCGCTTATCAGAAAAAAACGCTGAATCTTGCCTACCGTATGCTGGGAAACCGGCCGGATGCGGAGGATGCGACACAGGATATTTTTCTCCGAGTATACCGCTCAATCGGCGGGTTCAATGAAGAGTCATCCTTTTCCACCTGGATTTATAAAATTGCGACCAATGTCTGCCTCGACGCGCTCCGCAAGCGAAAACGGCAGAATTTAAATAATACGGTGAGCATCAGCCAGCAGAGTGCGGACGACGAGGAATACGAATTGCCGATTGAAGACGACGGGCCTTCTCCATATGAAGCGGCGCAGAAAAAAGAAGCCATGCGCGCACTGGAGCGGGCATTGGAAAAACTGAACGAGGAGCAGAAAACCGTAATTGTGATGCGGGATATCAACGGCTTTTCCTATGAAGAAATTGCAGCGTCTTTGGACTGTACGCTGGGGACGATTAAATCCCGTATAAACCGTGCAAGATTAGCACTTCGAAAACTATTGGAAGAGGACAGGGAACTTTTTTTGTGACGGCGGCGTCTAATTATTATAGCATATGAAAGGAGTGGACAAAAGTGAATAGATGTGCGTGTGATGAAGTGTTATTGCTTTTGCCCCTTTACATAGATAATATGCTGTCGCAAGAGGAAATGACAAACGTGCGGGAACATCTGGCTGCTTGCAGCAGTTGTGAGAGCGAATATCTTTTTTTGAAGGGAATTATGAAAACCGCGAAGGACCTCCCGGAGCTGGAAGTGACGGAGGATTTTCAGGCACGGCTCCATGACAAGCTGATGGTTGCGCAGAAAAATCCTGTAGTGTTTAAAACAGAAAATAGCCGTCCGGTTTGGTTCAAAAATTGGAAAGTGTACGGTACAGCGGCGGCTAGCGTAGCGATTATCGCGATTTCCGTTATCTCATTGTCTAACCTTCCGAACGGTGGGGTTATAGCGCCGCCTGATTCATTGCAAATAGAAGCGCCTGTACACACGGCAGCGGCAACGCCAGAGGCGAGCCAAGCTTCTGATATGGTCCAGGAACCAGCAGCGGAGGCAACGCCTGTGCCAGCGGGCGGGGAAACTACCAAACAGGGACAGTCAAAAGTGCAGAAGAAACCTTCCGTTTGGGATAAAATTGTTTCGGTGTTTACGGCCGCACCTACGGAACAACAGGCAGAAAAACAAAAGGATACGGGAACGAATGAAGAGGAACCGGCACCAACCATGCCGCCGTTATTGAACCAATCGGATATCAGGGGGTATGACGCACTTCCGGACAACGTGCCGGCGGAAGAAAAGCAAAATCAGAGCAATGCCGCGAAATCCACAGAGCCAGAGGCTGAAAATGCCGCGGCCTATGATTTGGAAACTTCTTCCGAAATGGCAGGAACAATGCCCCCAAGCGTACAATCAAGTGGACATTCAGGCGGTTCCGCCAGCGGTGGGGGAGGCGGTTCTGCGGGATCGGGCAATGGCGGGGGAACCGCTGTGAAATCCCCAGCGAAGGTCTCCAAAGTGAAAACAATTATTCATATGAAGTTTACTGAAGAAGGACGCGAGCAGGCAAGAAGTATTCTGGCGGACTATCCGCAAAAGAACGGAGCTTATGTCATTGGGTCCGATAACTTCCGGAGTGTGTTGGATCGGCTTGAAAATCTGAATGGCTTTCAGTCAAGCACACAAGGTGTGGAGGATATGAGCGCGGAATACAACAGATTAAATGAGGAAAAAGCGTCAAACAGTGCGGAAATAGATGCCAATGCTGAAAACAGCGCGGAACTGGAACGGCGCAACGGGGAAATTGATGACCGCCTTGCCGAAATCGACCAGGAAATCAGCAAGAATTATATCACAATCTCATAAAAAACGCAGGCCAAAAGCCTGCGTTTTTTTGTTGCTGTTTGGTGCGCGGGAATTAATCTACGGATTCTGCCAGAGCAAGAAAAAAAGAGCAGAACTACCATAAAAACAGCGCGCTTTATGCAAGTCGTTTGTGTGAAATGATTTTAAAGCAAATTGCTCTAAAGCTTATAAACGAACCGTTTATGAAAGGCAATATGTAATGCAATGAAAGAGAACGGTGTTCCCAAGGGGGTAATACCCTTATCCAGGTTCTTGACTCGGAGTTGGTAAGCGAAGGTAAAACAGAAAAGTAGGGCTTTCCGTTGACGGAGAACTACCAGATAGTATTTTCACATCAACGGAGAGAGCAGACGGAAGATAGACTCTTTTATTTTACACCAGAATCCACGTTTGCGGAATTCTTTTAAATTCAATTCGCGGCAGGAAGCCATATCGTTCAAAAATACTTCGCTGCATTGGGTAGAGAATGCCTCGTCATATAGAAAAGCATTAACCTCGAATGCAAGGGAAAACCCCCGCAGGTCCATATTGGTCGTGCCAAGCGTACTTATGGCAGAATCCGCCACCATCATTTTGCTGTGCAGAAATCCATGATAAGCATACACTTTTACGCCATTTTGCAGTAATTCCTCAACATAGGAAAGTGTAGCGTAGTAGACAAATTTTTTATCTGGAACGCCGGGGATCATGACGCGTACATCCACGCCGGACTGAACAGCCATCTTCAGGCCGTCAAGAATCGAATCGTCCGGAATTAGGTAGGGCGTCTGAATATAAAGCGTCTGGCGGGCAGCGTGTATCATTTTTAAAAAGCCGTATTTAATCTGCTGCGCAGGGCTGTCCGGCCCGCTGGACACAATCTGCATGGCGGAGTTGCCCACGCCGTGCCTGTCTGAAAAGAATTTTAAAGCAGCCTCTTTTTCATTAATGTCCTCATCGACGACATACCACCAGTCCATCAAAAACCGCAGCTGCAGCGTTACAACGGAAGAACCGGTAATGCGCAGGTGTGTATCCCGCCACGGCGTTTTTTTCGGATCCATTCCCATATATTCGTTGCCGATATTAATTCCGCCAAGGTACCCAATTTCCCCGTCAATCACCACGATTTTTCTGTGGTTGCGGTAATTGACGCGAAGCAGATTTACAAACGGATTTGGTAGAAATTTAACCACCTTTCCGCCCGCCCGCTTTAACGGCTCAAAGGTGCGGCTTTTGGTTTTCAGGTTCCCAAAGCTGTCGTAGATGAACCGGACTTCGACGCCCTCACGCGCTTTTCCCGCGAGAAGTGCAATCATTTTGCGGCCGGTTTCATCCCCACGGAAAATATAGTACATCACATGAATGGTTTTTTTTGCGTTTCGAATATCCTCAAACAGCCTGTCGTATTTCACGCGCGCCGAGGTTATCAGCTCCACGCTGTTGTCTTCAGAATACAGGCTGTCGCTGCTCACCGTATGCATGACAATCATATCCCGGTATTTTTGCAGAGCGGGGTTTTTAAAGTGCAGCTTATCCTGTTTCAAATAGTCCAGCTGTTCCCGGACAAGAAGGTTATATTGTTTGTCAATTTCCTGTTTTTTCTGGAATTTCCGTTTCACATTGAGGCTTCTTGCTGTTCCTAGAAAAACATATAAAAGTACGCCGAGAACGGGCAAAAAAGTGAGCGTGAAAATCCATGAAATAGTACTGACAGGCCGTTTCCGCTCTACAAACAACACTACGATAATTGTCAGAGCGTGCAGGATAATAATAAATGCGGGCATATTTTCCCAGATAAACAAGATCATTCTCCTTTAGCGGTCAACCCGCAAATCATTTTCCGACCAGATAGCAAAACAAAGCGTCAACCGATAATTCATCCAGCTCCAGGGAGTTTTCATTTTCATAGATATCACCGAGGTAATGTGCGTCTGAGCCTGTGACAAGCCGGTAGTCCGTAAGGTATGGATATTGCGCCAAAAGCTCTTCCCGCGAGGTACGCCGGGAAAATTCAACGGCAGTAAATGCCAAGTCGGAGGGGACTGTTCCAAGGTTTGTGATAATACTGTAGGAGTTCCGATCCACATGCGCGGGGTATATGATGCCACCAATCTCACGGACGGCGGGGGCGGCATCCCAGACAGAGCATGTGGAAGCAGTAACCAGCATTCGGCTCTCGTAGCCTATGATAGTATCAGTATGATCCATCAAAGCCTGTTCACCAAAAATGTCCGGCCTGTTTTGAATCGGCGCATGGAAAGGTGCCAGCCACTGCGCAAATTGCTGTGCCTGTTCCAAAGATGGGAACAAACATACAAAATGAGCCTCCTCAGCCGTTTCCAGCTCCATGCCGGGAACGACAATCAGAGGCTTGCCTTTTGCACATTCCATCACTGCGGCGGCGTTCCCAATCGTATTATGGTCAGTTATGGCGATCATATCCAGCCCGTTTAAAACAGACATATTTACAATGTTGTTCGGCGTCATATCCATATCGCCGCAGGGAGAAAGCGCGGTATGGATATGCAGGTCGCAGCATGCTTTCATACCGTCCGCGCCTCCTTTATTTCTGGTTTAACAGCGAACTAAGCGCCAGGGCCAGTTCATATGCAGGCAGAGGGGAACGCAGAAGGGTGACCCCCTGTTCCCGGGCCTTGGCAATTGTTTCTTCTCCAACCTCCATCTGTTCCACCACGATAACGCAAGAAACCTCGGTCAGGACCGCCACGGCGATGATGTTCAGGTTCGTCTGCACCGTTAGCCAGGCCTGCCCCTGCTGTGCGCGGGACATGACCAGGCTCAGCAAATCGCCGATGTAACAGCCTGATATATTTTCGTCAAAATCCGCGCTATTTAAAATTTCAAGCGCAAGCGCCTGTGTAAGTTCCGTTACTGTCATTCGCCGTCATCTCCTGCCGTATCGATGTTATCTGTTTTAAACAGACCGGGCATCTGCCCTTCCAGCTCAACCATCTGTTGTGCGAGCTTCCTGACGCGCTCCCGTAGTTTATAAATACAATCTGTTTCCGCACCAAAACCGCGTACGATGTCCTCGGCCAGCGCGCGGCAGCTTGGCGCGCCGCACGAGCCACAGTCCAACTGCGGCAGGTCGCGGACGATTTGTTCCATGGTTTCGAGTTTCTGCATCGCCACGAGCATATCGCTGTCAAGGTTCAGCACATTCCGGTACACGACTGGACTGTCCCAGACGAGTTCCTCGTCCCGGATGGGAATGGGAACAGGACGCTGCCCTTTGTTTCTCAGTTCGTCAGCGAGTTTTTTGATTTTGGTCTTTGCAACAAAGGTATTTTCTACGTTCAGGGGGCCGCCGACACATCCGCCCGTGCAAGCGAGCGCCTCTACGAAGTCGAGGTCGAGCGTTTCGTCATCTTCAAGCTCTTCCAGCAGTTTAACAACGTTGTGAATGCCGTCTACCGCGACATATTTGTTGTTGTCGAGCGCGGCCACCTCTCCGCCGCTGTTCGCCCAGCCGACGCCGGCAAACGCACAGGTGCTGAGGTCTTCAACGCGCTCGATTTTTCCCAAAATTGGCAGCAACTTCAAATAGATTTCTTTAATGGGGATGACGCCGTTAATCGGGGATTCCTTCAACCCCACAGGATTTTTTGTGCTGGTAGCTTTTGCCGCGCAGGGAGATATGAAAAACACGCCAATTTGCTCAGAGGGCAGTCCGGTTTTTTCCATCGCTTCCTTCCGGGCGACCTTGGCCGCAACCTCCATGGGAGATATCAGCGGAAGCACATGATTAATCAGGTTTGGAAAACGGACACAAATGAGCCGCACGACTGTTGGACATGCGGAGTTGATGACTGGCCGAACCAGCTCCCCTTCCTCCATCAGCCGGCGCGTATAGTCTGTAATAGCTTCCGTGGCCTTTGCCACCTCATAAATGTCGTCAAATCCAAGATATTTCAATCCGGTCAGGATGTAATTGATGTCCTTCAGGTTGTTAAATTGACCGTACAAGGTAGGCGCCGGAATCGCGACCTTGTAGCGGTACTGGAAGATATCGTCCAGCGTTTCTGTAACCGCGCTTTTTGCTTTATAGGGGCAGACGCGGATACACTCGCCGCAGTCGATGCAGCGTTCTTTTATAATTTTCGCTTTTCCGTCGCGCACACGAATAGCCTCAGTCGGGCAGCGTTTGATACAGTTGATACAGCCCTTACACTTGTTTCGGTCAAGTGTGACGGAATGGTAATACTGTTTTTTATCGCTCGTGGTGGCCACCTCCAGTTTTGGAACGGCGCTTTTTCAGCAGGAGAAGTGATAACAGGGACTGTCTGCCTGCACCGCTATATCATTATGGAACAAATTAAACAACCAAGCCAGTTAAAAGCCTGGTTCGAAAACATCAATGTATATTGATGATGATTTCCACCTGAGTACCCTCGCCCAGGGTCGATTCAATATTGAGCTTATCGGAGTATTTTTTCATGTTGGGAAGGCCCATTCCAGCGCCAAAGCCAAGTTCCCGCGCCTCGTCGCTTGCGGTGGAGAAGCCTTCCTGCATGGCCTTTTCTATGTCGGCAATCCCGGGGCCGTGATCGGTAAACACAATTCGGATTTGTTCCGGTGAAATATAAATGTCCGCGCCGCCTCCTTTTCCGTGTATGATGGTGTTGATTTCCCCCTCATACATAGAAATCGCGGCTTTGCGGATAATTGCCGGGTCAACTCCAAGCTGCTTCAAAACCTTTTTGATATTGCTTGATGCCTGCCCGGCAATCGTGAAATTCTCGCCGTCTATGTCGTAATGCAGCTTAACAACGTTGTTGGGCATTGATTATTCCTCCTTATTACCGCGCAGTCCGTGCTGGTACAGTCTTCCGCACGCGGTATAAAGAGGAAATTCCGTGGTGAACACCGCCATATCCATGCTTTTTGCAAGTTCTAAAACCTCGCTGGTCGGCACTTTTCCGCGGACGAACGCGATGACACGGATGTCCATCATCTCCGCTGTCCGGATGACCTGCGGATTGACCAGGCCGGTCAGCAGCATCCCCTGGTCCTTGACGAATGCGAGTACATCGCTCATTAAATCGCTTCCGCAAGCGGAATGAACCTCCATATCCTCCCATGGCATATCGGGGGTTAAAACGTTTGCTTCCAAAACTTTCTGGACCTCTTTCAGTTTCATATGCTCCATCCTTTCCATGCGGGATGCCCGTAACTTTTTTTATGTGGAACCTGAGCTTTACAGCGAAAAAATTATGCCCACAATTTATGTATAAAGTTTTTTAGGAACGAATCTAGAAGTGTTTTATTAATGACCGGCTTGGTTATTGTATGTTATAAAAGGGCAATCAGATAAAATCTCTGCCGGAGATGGTATAATAAACGCTTCTGCGTTTATTATACCATTTCCTATGTGGCGAGTCAAACAAAAGTGCACAAATTGAAAAAAGATTTTTTGTACATTTTCAGCTATATGCATGAAATTGCTCCTTCATGCTAAAATCGTTTTACAACCGTATTTCCGCTCCTGTATCAAACAGGTATAACACTTTTTCCTTTACCGGGGCCGAATAGATGATTTCCGCCGCGCGGGCGTAGGAATCCAGCTGGATTTGATACTTATCCACGATTTCCTGCACGTCTGTAACGTGATCGGTCTTATAGTCAATAATCACCATGCCGTCAGCTTCAAACAGGATGCAGTCAATCACGCCCTGCAACATCACCTTGCTTTCGGAACTATATTTTGTGTCAAGCTCCGCCGCGCTGATATGGATTCCGAAGAGCACCTCACGCCTGACCTGATTTGCTTCTCGCATCCGTTTTCCTGTTCCAGATTGAAAGAAACGGAGAAGAATATGTGGATCGACACAGTCTGCCTCCTGACGGGTGAGGTAGCCCTTTTCCGTCAGCTCTTCAATTTGGCGCTGAAGTGCATCCAAATCTCCCGTGTGGGAAAGCTCCAGCCGCCGCATCACCGTATGGTAAGCGATTCCGCGCGCGGCGCCGCTCAGCGTTTTTTTGGCGGCGTCTTGCAAAAAACGCGGTTTTGGGTACAAGTAAACACTATGCTCCTCATCCAGTCCGCTGTATTTGCTTTTCAACTCGGAAACCGTTATCTTTGTCGGTAAATCCAATTCATTATCGTGTGGGTACTGGTATGCGATTCGTTCTGTCAGTTCTTTCAGCAATGCACCGTCCGCACCGCTGTCTGAATCGAATTCCTCCTGCGAGGCTTCAATGCTATCAGGCGCGCTGGAGACGGAATGAGAAACTGTGATGCTCCATCTGCTGCCGTCTGCACACAGTGGGATGTCATAGTCAATTCCATCCCTTAGTGCACTGCAATCCGGATGCGAAATCAGCGCCATGCCAATCCAGTCAAGGTAACAGCCCGCGGAGAGCACCTTGTGCGGCTTCAGCTTTGCTTCCCTGCCGATTCCGAGGCCCCAATCGTAGGCGCGGGCGGATAAGTCATTGACAGAGCCAATCAATACCAGTTTTTCTTTTGCACGGGTCATTGCGACATACAAAATCCGCATTTCCTCCGAAAGGGTTTCCCGTTCAATCGCACTTTTTACCGCGGTCCGGAAGGCATTGGGGTAAGTGACGCGCAGCTGCTGGTCCACAAATTTTGGGCCGTAGCCATACACGGGATGTATCAGCACAGATTCATTCAAATCGCGTTTATTGAAGCGTTTGCCCAGACCACACAGGAGTACGACGGGAAATTCCAGACCCTTGCTTTTATGGATGCTCATAATACGGACAACATTCTGTTCCTCTCCAATGGTACGGGCCGCGTCATAATCCCCTCCGGCGGACTGGTATTCGTCGATGAAGCGCACGAACTGATACAATCCCTTGAAGCTAGTTTTTTCATATTCCCCAGCCCGCAGGTACAGCAGCCGGAGATTGGACTGCCGAAGCAGACCACCCGGAAGCGTCCCCTGTGCGTCGTAAAAGCCGGTACGCATATAAATATCCCAAATCAGCGCGTCCAGCGCCATGTATTTCGACTTTTCGCGGAATTCCCGCAGATCTGACAGGACAGCTTTTGCCGCGGTTCCCAACGTATCAGATTCCTGCGCCTTTAGCCGCAGTGCGTCGAAAAATGGAGCGGCCCGGTCCTTCATGCGGATTTCCGCCAGATCATTTGTAGTGAACGCATAGATTTGAGACCTAAGGACCGCAAGAAGGGGGATGTCCTGGTAGGGATTATCGACGATTTTCAGCAGGCAAATCATCGTATCAATTTCCTGCGTTTGCAGGAATCCGCCGCCCGTATCGGTATAACAGGGGATGCCATACTGTGAAAACACCTGCGAAAATACCGGCGCCCATGCCTTGGTTGCGCGGAGCAGAATGCAAATATCGCGGTAGGAAATGGTGCGGTAACCGTTTTTGGTCAGGATTTGATAACCGCCGGAAATCAGGTCATCTATTTTCTTTGCAGCCGCAAGTGCTTCCGCTTCGGCTTTCTCGGGCTTTTCCCCGCCGTCGTCATCAGAGTCTTCCAAATCCAGAAGTATCAGTTCATTTTCCAAAGGCAGACAGGCTTCTCCTGGAGGAAAATCCGCACCTGGATACAGCATTTCTTCTTCGTTATAGTCCAGCTCTCCGGCCTCAGGTGACATAATCCGTTCGAATATATAATTGATACCGTCCAATACCTCCGCGCGGCTGCGGAAGTTTTTTGACAACGTAATCTTCCGGTTCAGCGCGCCCGCGCTGGTGGAGAATGCGTCTTTCTTTTCCCGGAACAGCATCGGATCTGTATTGCGAAAGCGGTAGATGCTCTGCTTAAGATCACCCACCATGAACAGATTCCGTTCCTGTTTGATAGCATTGAAGATGGATTCCTGCAATTTGCTGGTATCCTGGTATTCATCAATTAAAATTTCGTCGAATCTGCCGCGTATGCTTTTCGCCAGTTCAGTAGGTGCTCCGGTTTCATCGGTAAACAAGTGATAGGCGCCGTGCTCCAAATCGTTGAAGTTTAAAATGTTTTTCACGGCCTTTTTTTCGTCAAAGCGGTCAATCAGGTTTGAAACAATTTGAGATAAACACCGCATCTGTGGGCAGAGCGCCCGGCGCACATGCTCCTGCTGGTCCGCGGTAAGATTGAATAGACCGGCCACAAGAGAACCAATGGTGTTTTTTTTAATTTTCTCGCGTACCCCTTTGATATAATCCCGGTACCGAGGCGCGGCCTTTTTTGGCGCGGTGGGGAAGCGTCCGAAGGTAAAAGAAGAAAGGCGCGAGAACCATTCAGAATATGTATCGGCCTCCAAAAGTGCTGCCAGCTCCTGCCTCTCCTGCAAAAGTAGCAGATGCGCGCTTTCCATTCCGTCGTCAAGCTCGGCCTTCTGCAGCATATCGTCATAGCGGACCAATGCCTGCCGGACTTCTTCTTTCGCTGCAGAGACTAAAATTTGCGCCCATTCCGACTGATCAAAAGTCTCCCCGGCTGCAGAAAACCGTTCGCTGGCGTCTAACAGCCATTGTTTTGGGTGGGACAGACTCATGACGAAATCATAAATGCGGTTAATCAGCTGGTACAGAGCGGTATTATTTTTCACGCTGGAATAGGCATCTGTCAGATCCGCGAAGGGTTCGGCAAATTCATCCTCTTCAACCATTTCGTCCATGACCTCGTCGAGCGCTTCTATACGAAGCAATTCATTTTCCGTTGTGTCCGCGATACGAAAATTGGGGTCGATTCCAGCCAGATTAAAATTGGTACGGAGAACGTTCAGGCAAAAGGAGTGAATCGTCATGATGTTCGCGCTTGCCGCTAGAACCAACTGGCGTGCCAACCGGGCGTTGTCGGGATTTGCGTCCAACTCCTTTGTGATTGCGGCAATGATGCGTTCCCGCATTTCTGCTGCCGCCGCATTGGTAAAAGTGACTACCAACAGCCTGTCGATGTCGACCGGCTGCTTAGGGTCTGTTATTTTCCGGATAATCCGTTCGACTAAAACCGCTGTTTTACCGCTTCCTGCCGCGGCGGATACCAAAAGATTGCTGCCTTCCGCCCAAATAGCAGCCTGCTGTTCAGCAGTCCACCTGTTTGCCATGTATTCACATCCTTTGTTACGCTGGTTTTATTTCGATGTAAAAATCATTTTACCCTGAAGCAAAAATGCTTGTTTGCAAGGGCATTTTTGCGAAGCAGTCAATATCATAGTTCGCTCGTTAGCGCGATAGGGCAATGCTCAAAGACTTGCGAAGCAAGGCTTACTGTGGATATTATACCACAAGGGCATATATTCTCACTAAGCTAGCCCTTCGTTTCACTCGGCTTCGCCAAGTGTTCATATTATACCATAAATCCGAAGGATTTTGGTATCATTGCGCATGTGCGTTTCCGAACAACGTGAGGAAAATTCGCACGCGCGATAAATT
>CABSKZ010000057.1 GCA_902478395.1 uncultured Eubacteriales bacterium
GAGATGTGTATAAGAGACAGCCCACAGAGCTTCCGGAGCTTCCGCCGGAAGAAACTGACGCAACGTTTACAGATATTGCCGGCCATTGGGCAGAGAGCAATATTATGAGTGCGTTTCAGCGCGGTCTTGCCGCGGGAAAGGGAGAAAACACCTTTCAGCCGGATGCACAGATAACACGGGCCGAGTTTGCGGCTTTTGCCGCGCGTGTGCTGGGACTGGAGCAGAATACGGCATATGTTCCGCTTTTTGCGGATGTAGCCGAGGGTCAGTGGTATACCGGAGTCGTGCTGGCTTGCGCGCACAAGGGCATCCTTGCGGGGGCAGACGGCCTGTTCCGTCCGGAGGAACGCATCACGAGAGAAGAAATGGCGAAAATCATTGTATCTGCGTATCTTCAGCAGACTGGCGGTGAACTGGAAACGGAAGGCGAGCCGGCCTTTGCAGATGAAATCAGCACATGGGCTGTGCCCTATGTAAACGCCGCGGTGGAAGCGGGGCTGATGAAAGGAACTTCTGAAACGGTCTTCAGCGCCAGGGCTTTTGCAACGCGTGCGGAAGCGGTTACGGTAATCAACAGATTGTACGATTTGATACATACGGAGGTGTAGGCAGTGAAAAAATATTTTGCGGTATTACTTGCGCTTTTTGCGGCGGTATCATTAGTAGTTGTGCCGGTCTCCGGGGCGGGAACATATTTATATGAGGAGACGTTCGAGGGCGAGTTCCCGGAGGGCTGGACAAAGGATAACAGCGGATGGATTATCGGAGCGGCAAGCGGAGGAAAAGGAGAGGTCGTCGCGGATCCGGTGAAAGCCGGAAATAAAGCTATGCTATACACTGGCGGCGGCATCTACCGGTTCGACCCTAAGGTTCTTGCAACGGGCTTGGAGGGGCAGACCTTTGCGATAATGCAGGATTTTTACATCCCGCAGAATCTGAGCGGCAAAGATAACTACATCCAGCCGTTTATGGGCGTAACGAATGTAGATGACCGGAGAAGCGGCGCAGGGTTTATCGCTGCTAAATTTGTAGGGAATGAAATCCAGGATGCAGACGGTAAAAAGTGTGGGACGTTTCCGACCGGCAAATGGTTCACCATACAGTTTGTTTTCCACCCGTCTGCATCTTCGATGAACTATGACATCCGGCTTTTGGATGGGAACAGCGTGGTGGTCGTCAAAACGGGAATTGCCGTGCCAGACGCGGCTGTCGCCGCATTTCAGAATGATGATAATATCAGATGGAGAAACTATTTCAACACAACCGCGGCGGAGCAGAAGGTTTATATTGATAATATGAGGACGAGCCTGGTCACACAGCCTAATGCCACAGATGTCAAAATTGACGGAGAGACGGCTGTCGGCTTGGAGCTGTCCGCTTCGTATACATTTGTAACGGATACGGGGATGGAAGACCTGTCAAAATATCAATGGTATCGTTCCGACAGCGCAGACGGTGAATATCTGCCGATAGAAGGAGCCGACCAATTGGTGTATACTCCGGAATTAGCGGACAAGGATAAATACCTGAAATTTGCCGTGACGCCTGAAAACCAGTACGGAATCAAAAACGCCCCCGTACTATCGCCCGCCTGTGGTCCGGTTACGGTTAAAACTGCGCCGCCTGTGGCGGAAAACGTCCGAATTATCGGCAACGCGTGGGTCGGGAGCCTGCTGACGGGCGACTACCAATATGTGCAGGAAGAAAATATAAATGAAGCGGATTCCGCCTATCAGTGGCTGATTTCGGACAACCCCGATTCCGGCTTTGTGGAGATTGTAGGGGCTACTGAAAAGACTTATACGGTCAGAGAAGAGGACGAAAACAAATATATCCAGTTTTCTGTGACGCCCAAATCGAATGACAATATTTGGGGTGAGGCGAAAAGAAGCGGCGCGACAGCAAAGATATCCGGGTTTCCGGTTCTCCAAATCGGCAGCTATACCTTGACGCGCGGGATTGGTGAAATGGCAAAAACGATTACCAAGCTTGAGAACGGGACGGTATGCGTCAGCGTTCCGGTTGAAAATACGAGTTCCGTGAAGACGGTCGCTTCGTCGATGGCAGCGGTTTTGCTGCGGGAAGGCACACCGGTAGCGGCCGGCTACGCTTCCGCGGCGATTGCTCCCGGTCAGTCGGATACGCTGTCAGCCGGATTCGTCATTCCAGACGGGGAAGGGTATACCCTTCGCTTGGTCGTTTGGGACAATGCGGAGGACCAGAACGTGATATCAATCAACACAATCGATATCCAGTAAAGGAGGCGAAACAATGAAAAAACTGATTACAGCATTCATGGCAATTGCCGTCATGTTAACCGGGACGGCGGCAGTATCAGCGGCCAGTTATTTTGAGGACAGCGCTGTTGTTACCAAGCTTGCATTTTCGCAGAAGAGCGAAGGAAGTTCGTCCGGGTATACAAACAATTACGATTTATGCCCTGCGACCGCAGATGAATTTGTTGCAGACACAACACTTGGCCAAAACGTATTAAAGTTTTTCAGTGTAGGCGATGGAGGAGTCAAGGATGGGGCCTGTAACGGTGTGCTGGTTCTTGGGAAGGCCTTTGAACAAGGTAAAAATATCATGGAATTCGAGGTTATGTCGAAGGATACGAAGGGAGAACGGAAGCTGGGACTCCGAATTACAAGCAGTAATCTTCCGGGATTGATAACTATGAAAGAAGGCAATTTTGTCGGTCCGACAGGAAGCGTTTGGATGCCATATGAGACCAACCGCTGGTACCAGGTTAAAATAATATTTGACTATGCAGGAAGCTGTGTGGAAACTTATATTGATGGCGCTCTTGTAAGCACAGATTTGGTAGACAGAGCAAATTATACCGCCTCCACAACAAGTCTTCGGCTTATGATGACGGGCGACACAACCAAAGATGCTGAAACCACGATGTTTCTTTCCGATTTATCCATTTCGCAGCCGTTTTATGAAATCGGCCAAATTTCCGCGACACAAAACGGGGCGGAGCTGACTTCGCTTCCAAATGGAATGGTCCGGTTTTCAGCAGCTGCTGCAAACTTCGACCAGATAAACGCGATGAAAACGGTAATGTTGGTCACTTTAAAACAGAACAACAGGGTGGTTTGGATTGGTTTTGCAGAAAAAAACCTAAAGCCTTCCGAGCAGGAGGAAATCGGCGTGATGGTGAACGTCCCGGAAGGAAGCGGGTACACAGCGGAAGTCATGCTGGTGGACGGGCTGGATACGTTCCGTCCGCTTTGTCAGAATAAAATTCTGGAAAACTAACGGAGGTAGCGGATATGAGAAAAATAATTGCGCTTGCACTGTCCGCTATTCTCCTGCTGGGCACATCGGCCGTGTTTGCGGAGGAAGATGCGGAAATCCCCGTTGAAGAGGCCGTAACAGGGGAACAGGAAGTAATCGCGAATGAAAAAATCAAAGTAAAAATTTATGAAGATTTTGACCGGTACAACGTTGGGGAGCCCATGGTTTATACCATGCTTAATATCACCGCTTTCAACAATGCGGCAAAGACCAATCTGCTTGTGGTTGAAGACGGCGGGGAGCGGGCGCTGGAAATGAAATCTGTCGGAGATGGAAAACCCGGCGGAACGGACGGCGCATATAGTCTCTATCTGCGTCTGCGCCGGGGCACAAAAATGTTCCTGCAAACAAAGCTGAAATTCGGCGATACACAGACGCCCAGCCATATCACGTTTCAAGGAGCATCTTCGAGTGAACTGGACGAAATTTTGGTTGTCAACAACGGCAAAATGTACACGGACATAGAATGCAGCCATTCTCTCGGTCCCGTTATCCCAGACAGATGGTACGATTTTGCGATTGCTGTCGATGGGGATACGCTTCAGTATGATTACTATCTGGATGGGCAAAAGGTTTACAGCCGAGGAACAACGCTTACCAGAAGCAGTATTTCCAGCACAAGTGCGGCGGCATTTTTTAAACTGAATGGCAGGGAGGAGAAGGACGCGGTCAGCTCCCTGACAATCAAAAATCTGCGCCAGTACTACAACGACACGCCAATGACGGCAGATGAGCTATATGAAGCGGCCGAGCACTATCAAAAGCTGGAGCCAACAGAGGGGGAGTACACGACCCGGCTAAAAGAGGCCGTCGCGCTTGCTGCAGGCACCTCCAGCACGATGGCCTTTGGAAAAAAACAGAAAATAGACAATACCAGCACGGATATTCAGCCCTACAGAAAAGGAACCGACTACATGGTTCCGGCACGTTATCTCGCGGATTGTTACGGCATTCAAATTGAATGGCTGGGTCAAACACGGGAGGTTGCGCTCAAGCAGGGTGAAAAGCAGGCCCGCCTGCAAAGTGAACAGGTCAATGAGCGTGCGTTTGTGTCCGCAAAGGAATTTGCGGCATTCAGCGGCCAAAAGCTGTTTACCACAGAAGATGGCCTCATCCTCTTCAGCAGCCGGGAGCAGTTCTTCGAGCTGCCGAAAGAGGAAATGCCCGCGAAAATTCTTGTCAATATGCTGATTAGCAGTAACTATGGCCCGCGCATCTATTCGGACGAAACGACAATGGACAAGGTAAAGGAACGCATCAATATTGCGTGGGAGCCGTACCAAAAATCGTGGGAGGAAACCAAAAAACGCGCTGATGACGCCCTGACGAAAGAATTTAAAATTGTGCTGGTGGGATATCTGACATACTTTAACAACGCCATTTCCGTCGCCGGATATGTCCGCGACCTCGCATTCGTTTACGGTGTGACGGGAGAAGAAAAATATGCGCAGCGCGCAAGGGATATCCTCATGGAATGGGCGTCGGTGGATGATCCGAATCCGGTAGCGGATGTCGTGGATAAAGGCCTTGTCGTCTCCCGTGCAATGGTTACCTTTGCGTATGGCTATACCCTGATGTACGATTATTTTACCGATTCGGAACGGGACACCATTGAATACTGGTTCCGCGAATGTATTGAAATTATCGCAAAAACCCATAACCACTGGCTTGAAAACGATTGCTTTGGCGGGCAGCTGTACCAAAACCACGCTACCATTCACCTAATGGGGATTTTGGGGCTTGGCTTTGTTGTACAGGATGTTGACTGGGTTTATTACTGCCTTGGCAGGGAGGACAATTGGCTCAGTTTCCAAACGCTATATGAGGGCGCTATCTTCATGGAAGGGGAACCGCTTTATAAAAATGATCCGACTTTGATGGCCGGAAAACCGCCGGCTCAAAACGGAGAAATTTATGACCGCTACCGGAACAGAACCCTCAAGGGCCTTCAGTACGCGCATTTGCACACAAAGGCGCTTGCAGCCACAGCGGAAACGCTGTATCTGAACGGATTTGACTTTTTCAACTATACGGCGCCCGGCGGCGAGAACCTGCGGCTGCCATTCGAGTTTTACGCGGACTTTTACCTGACGGGTGATTCCTCCATAAAGGGCGGTTATTATTCCGATGAAAAGGTGAAGGTTGTCGACGCGGAAATGTACGCGCTTGCAATCAAACACTACCCTGACAGCGCCAAGATACGCGAGGTTGTTCTGGAACTGAATATGAAATCTCTCTGGGATGCGGAGCATTTCGGCTACACGTCGTATCTGGCCTATGTGGATGTGCCGGAGGAAAGCGTCCCGTCAGACAAACCAAGGGTAGAGGGACTGCGGCTGGACGGTGAAGACTACCCGCATTTCCGCACGGATAAATTCCGGTACGATATCCCCAGAAAATCGACTGAGACGCACCAGCCGGAGATTACGTTTATAACCGATGCAACGGTATCAGAAATGGCGCCGCAGGATGGGAAACGCAGATTTTTCCTGACGGATAAGCAAGACCCGTCCAAAACAGCGGTTTACCAGTTCGGAAGCTATATTTCGCCTGTGCTTGCCCCGCCGGAGCATGCGGAAAAGCTCGAAATTAAAAATGTTACCTGCAGTTCGGAACAGTCTGAAGCAGGCAACTATGCCGTTCACGCCTTCGACGGGGATTTGAACACCCGCTGGGCGGCGGAGGGAGAACAATGGATTGTCTTTGATTTTGGCGAAAACAAGCAGATAGATCAGGTAGGAATCGCGTGGATTTCAGGTGATGTCCGTGCATACCGCTTTGAGGTAGACGTATCGGCAGACGGGAACTTGTGGAAAAAGGTGTTTGACGGAAGCAGCTCCGGCAATACGACAGATGTGGAGCTGATACCCTTTCCATCCTCTGCGGCGAGGTATATCCGCGTACGCGGGCACGGAAGCGACGTGAATAAATGGAACAATATCGCGGAGCTCTGGGCTTACACGAAATCGGAATAAATACGGAGGTGTTACATAGTGTTTAAAATGAGAGCAGGTTCCTTTCTAGTCGCCTGTGTGTTTACAATTAGTATGTTTGTGTCAGCGCCGGTCTTTGCGGTTGATGAATTTGAGGAGGAACCGGGCTATGACTTGACAGAGCCAGGCTATTTAGATTCTGATGATGTTTCGGACGGCTTGGCGACGGCGGCACCCACCGCTGTGCCGATGGCGGAACCGCAAAAGACGGCTGCTCCGGCTGCGGTAGTCCAGCCCGTCCAGACGGCAGCAACAGGAAATGAAGCGGTGAATATGCTGAAAATGCTTGGGATTATCAGCGATTTCCCAGTAGAAAATTTGAACGCGAACATGACGCGCGGAGAGTTTGCCAAATATGTCCTATCCCTGATTCATGTGTCCGCCGCACCGGCGGGCAAGTGTGTGTTCCGTGATGTCACATCTTCAACGGAAAATGCGGACAGCATTTATACCGCGTATGGAATGGGGCTGATTAACGGCTTCGGCGACCAGACCTTCCGCCCGGACGGTGAGATCACCTATGTTCAGGCAATTAAAATTCTGGTGCACCTGCTGGGGTATGATTATGTCGCATCCATGTCCGGCGGCTACCCGTCGGGATATGTTGCCAAAGCGTCTCAGCTCGGGCTGACAAAGGGGATTGAAGCCGACTACAACGCGCCGGTTACATACGCCACAATCGCGGCGCTGTTTGCCAACGCGCTGGATACAGAGCTGGCGCAGGTCGTCATGTTCAGTGATGAAAAGGTGGAATACAAAACCATAAAGGGAGAAACCATTCTTTCTGAATATTGGGAGATTTTGAAGGATTACGGCGTCCTGACCAATACGGCTGCGTCCGATGTTGCCGGCGGCCCGGTTACGGGGAAGGGAACAGCCGTGATTGATAATCTGCTGTTCTACACCGGTTCTGTGGATGTAGAGCGCTATCTGGGCTATACGGTGGATTACTACGCGCAGAAGGATGACAGCGGCGATTTTACGCTTTTGCTGGTCACCCCGAAAAAGAACCGTAACGAAGTCCTCGATGTTCAGGCAAAAGACATCCTGTCCAGCACGACAAAAACGGATTTTTATTATTTCGAAGACGGCGGGGCAGGCAGCCAGCGGCATATTTCAATTCCTTCCGATATCAAAGTTGTCTATAACGGCGGCTATACGGATGGATATGAAGCGGAAGACTTAAAACCGCAGGTTGGTAACGTGGTATTGCTGGACAACAACAGCGACGGCACGTATGAATATGTTTTTATTAATTCTTACCAGACCTACGCGGTGAAGGGCGTAGATATGGTAGAAGAGGTTATTGAAGACCAGTTCGGCCAGCCGGCGCTCCGCCTGTCGGAGGTGGAGAACTATACGGTAACGGACAACGAGGGAAATACCGTATCCCTCTATGAGCTGTATGATTGGGACATCCTGTTGGTAGGAACTAATAAGCTGGTCTACGGCCAGTCAATCCAAGACGCAAGCTATATGAAAATCGTTGTCTCGCAGCAAAAAATCAGCGGTTCTGTGTCGGAATATTCGGCTGAAAACGGGAGAATCGGTGTCGACGGTGCATCGTTTATGTTATCGGAACACTTCCGTCAGAACGTACAGCTGAAAATGAAGGGCGTTTTCCATTTGGATGCGTTCGGCATGGTCGCCGCGGTAGAAGGGCCTTCAGATAAGGCAACGGATTTTGTTTATCTTGTTGCGGCGGAAACGAAGGGCGGCATTTCCAAAGAACTGCAGCTCCGGGTATTCACCTATGAAAATGAGTTCAAAACGCTCGATTGCGGTGAAAAAATCAGCTATACGGGGTATCTCAACGGCGCCTGGGTCACCAAAAAAAGACTGAAGGCGGAGGAGCTTGCGGCGCTTCTGCAAACCATGCCAAATCAACTGGTTGTCTGCGGCACCGGTTCCGACGGAAAGGTGCAGGAGATTTCATTTCCAAATACAGATGGCGTGAATAATGCGTTCGGCTACAATCCGGAGTATGACTTTACGCTGGACTTGGAAAGCACTAGCCTGGAGGTTTATACGAGTAATGTCGGCCCCAATCATAAGGCCGACGGCAATACGAAGGTATTTGTCATCCCCGAGGATGGAACGGAAGAAAAATATCTGGCCGGCAACCGGAACATTATTTTATACCACAGCGGCTGGTCTAACTATAAGATATATAATTCCTCAAAGGCCAGAAATATCGGCGCGCTGGTAGTCACATTGGGCGAGAAGATGGAACTATCGCCTGCCACCAATATGCTGCGCAATTCTGTAATGGTAGTGGAGCAGGTCACGGAAGGAATTGATGCGGAAGGAAACAGTACCTACAGGGTTCGCGGATACCGTGACGGCGGCATTCTGAGTCTGACAGCGGCTAAGGAAGACCTTGCGGCTTCCGAAAACGGGAAAGATATCTATTGGGCGTCGCACGTTTCGCGGAACGCTTTCAAAGATTTGCGGTTTGGCGATGTGTTCCAGTATACAACCGACGCAAACGGAAAAGTCGATGAAATGCACGTGTTGTTTACGAATACGCCCGAGGCACTGGAAAGTGAAACCTATATCAAATATAAAGTCGGCGCGGATGTAGGAAAAAATTATGCATCAGCCATTTTAAATACTGCGTCCGGAATTGTTCAGAACCGGCAGGATGACAATCTCGAGCTGCGCAAGCCGAAGGAGAAGGATAACCGTACCTTTATGATTGCGCCCGCGAAGGTTTATATTGTGGATTCTAAAAAGCAAAAGGTTCGTGTAGGCCTCCAGACAGACGTTCAAATCGGGGATTATGTATTTATACGGTGCGACCGCACAAATGTCCGCGACGTCGTTATTTACAGATAGAGAAATCAATCATTCGGCAGCGCCGGTTCCAAACGGACCGGCGCTGTTTTTGCGTTTATTTTCAACAAAAGGAAATCTTTACAAACCGCCTCTGTTCAGGTATAATATAGAAAGAGAAGAGAAGGATTCTGTTTTGAATCCGTTTTTTTGGAAAGAATGATATTAGGAATTACAAAGAATTGGAGTGGGCCTGTTTGAAGAGTCGTGAAAAATTTTCCTCCCGGCTGGGATTTTTGTTTATTTCCGCAGGATGCGCGATAGGGCTGGGCAATGTCTGGCGGTTTCCCTATATCACGGGCGTATACGGCGGAGCGGCGTTTGTTCTCATCTATTTATTCTTTCTATTGGTGCTGGGCCTGCCAATCATGGTAATGGAATTCGCGGTCGGCAGGGCGAGCCAGCAGAGTGTGGCAAATTCCTTCCGGGTGCTGGAGCCAAAGGGAAGCAAGTGGCATCTGTTCGGGTATGTTGCCGCAGCGGGAAATTATCTGCTGATGATGTTTTACACCACGATTGGCGGCTGGATGCTGTCCTACTTTTTCAAAACCGTTGGCGGCATGTTTTCGGGCCTGTCTCCGGAAGGGGTAGAGCAGGCGTTTGCACAAATGACACAGCAGCCTCTCACAATGACGGTCTGGATGCTTGTGGTCGTCGTCATCAGCTTCGGCATCTGTTCTCTGGGCCTGCAAAACGGCGTGGAAAAAATTACGAAGCTCATGATGTCGAGCCTGTTTGTTATTATGATTGCCCTCGCTATTCACGCGGTGACGCTGCCAAATGCCTCAGAGGGGCTGCGGTTTTACCTGATGCCGGACTTCGGGAAAATCTCGGAGCAGGGCGTTTTTCAAACTATTTTTGCGGCGATGGGGCAGGCGTTTTTCACCTTGAGCATCGGCATCGGCTCCCTTGCGATTTTCGGGAGCTACATCGGCAAAGAGCGGTCCCTGCTTGGGGAGTCCATCAATATTGCGCTGCTGGACACCTCGGTTGCCGTCATTTCCGGGCTGATTATTTTTCCAACCTGTTTTTCGTTCGGCGTAAACCCCGGAAGCGGGTCCTCGCTGGTGTTCATCACCCTGCCGAACATTTTCAATTCCATGACGGGCGGGCGCATATGGGGCTCCCTGTTCTTTTTGTTCATGACGTTTGCGGCATTGTCCACAATCGTCGCGGTGTTTGAAAATATCCTGTCGTTTGGAATGGATCTGTGGGGCTGGAGCAGAAAAAAAGCGGTTGTCGTTAATCTCGTTTTAATCGCCGTCCTGTCCCTGCCGTGTATTCTTGGGTTTAATGTGTTGTCCGGTTTCCATCCGCTCGGCGGGGAAAGCAATATAATGGATTTGGAGGATTTCATCGTCAGCAACAACCTCCTGCCGCTCGGCTCGCTGGTGTACCTGACGTTCTGCGTCACACGGTATGGGTGGGGCTGGAAAAACTTCATTGCGGAGGCAAACGAGGGCAAGGGATTGAAATTCCCCAAATGGATTCGTTTCTACGTGACCTTCCTTCTGCCGGTTATCGTGTTGTTCGTGTTTGTTCAGGGGTATCTCAGCATGTTTGTAAAATAATGACCGAAGGACTGGAGCAGCTATCACGAAACGGACGTTTTCGCACAATGCCTGCACGACCCGCTGTATCCGTGCGGCGAAACTGATTAACCTTCGCCTTCGTCCGGCTGTTTGCGGCGCGCCGTTTTGCGATAGGTGCTTCGCGCTCTTTTCTGGCGGCGATTTGCCAACCCTTCGCGGAGGGAGGGATAAAAAAGACCATTCGGGAACAAAACCATATAAAAACCCCATTCCGGATTTTCCGAAATGGGGTTTTATAAGTAACACCGCACACCAAATAAATTGCTATGCTTCAGTTTTTTCTCAAAAAGTAGGGAAGTTCCTCTCGCTCCGCGAGGTTGAAACGCTATGTAGGATAGATTTTTTCCAAAAGTAAAAAATTTTCTACGAAGCCTTGTTAAAACCTCAGTTCTCATCCAGTTCGATTACGCCGCCAATGCTTCTAAAACTTTTGGCGCGTTTGAGCAGGGTAGCCGAAGAAATCGGCGAGATGAAGACCTTGCTGATTTTATCGGTCTCCGCGATGACATAGGACTTCGGCAAATCCTCCGACACGTTGATGACAAACCCCTCGTCCTCCGCGACAGCCAAAAACTCCCGCGTAATTTTGGAGGTGCTCGTCACGTCCAAATCCATAATCGCAATAATATCCTTCATATTGATGACGGTGTCCCCGCCCAGATGTAAAAACATAAGCTTCCTCCAACCGCGGTTCACAGGACCGCGCCGTTTTGTATATGAATCTCATTTGCCTGTCCGTCCTGCAGCAGCCGGTCTATGTCCGTGCAGGTAATGACGACCTGCTTGTTATAGATTTTCTGCACCAGATACGCCCGGCGTCCGGCGTCCAGCTCTGACATAATGTCATCCAGCAGGAGAACGGGATATTCATCGGTTTCTTCAAACAATAGGTCGGCCTGCGCCAGCTTCAGCGATAGCACAACGCTGCGCTGCTGGCCCTGCGAAGCAAAGTTTTTCGCGTCTTTTTCCTCAATGAAAAGATTCAAATCATCCCTGTGCGGGCCATACAGGGTGTATCCGGCCTCCAGCTCCCGCGGGAGGCTCGCGCCCAGCTTTTCCAGCAGGGCAGCGCGGTCGGCGTATTTCGTCCGGTATTCCAGCGTCAGCGCCTCGCCGGACACCTCGTGGTGCACCTTCTTCGCGAACCTGCCTAGCTTTTCTACAAATTCCAGCCGGTAGCGGATAATTTCCGCTCCGTAATCCGCTAGTTTTTCGTTCCAGACGAACATGGTGTCGGCAAGTCCGCCTTCTCCCTGAAAACGGATTTTCTTAATCAGCTTGTTGCGCTGCTCCAGTACCTTGTTGTACCGGCCCAACAGGTAGTAATATTTCGGCCGGAGCTGGCTGACGGCGATGTCGAGGAACCGCCGGCGCACATTCGGCCCTTCTTTTACCAGCCCAAGCTCCTCCGGGCAGAACAGGACGACGTTGAGCTTCCCAACCAGCTCGCTGAGCTTGTGGATGCCGACGCCATTCACCTTAATTTGTTTTTTTCGGTCGCGCCGGATGGTAATTTCAATCGTATTGTTCCGCTGCGCGTCCGCAAATTCCAGTTCAACCCGCGTCGCTTCCTCGCCGAACAGGATCATATCCCGGTCCTGCGGGGTACGGAAGGATTTCCCGATGGAAAACAGATAGAGCGCCTCAAGCGCATTGGTTTTCCCCTGCGCATTGTCGCCGTAGAGAATGTTTGTGCCGCTGCCGAAGACGATTTCTTCGCTGCGGTAATTTCTGAAATTTTGCAGGCTGAGGCGTTTCACATACATAGGCTATTCCACCACAAGTTCGATATATTCGTCGCCCAGCGTCAAAAACACGCGGTCGCCCGGACGAATTTTCTTCCCCCGCATGGCGCACGGCTCTTCGTTGACGCTGACAGCGCCGCTGAGTATTAAATCTTTCGCGTCCGCGCCGGAAAGTGAAATCCCGGCAAATTTTAAAAGCTGAT
>CABSKZ010000058.1 GCA_902478395.1 uncultured Eubacteriales bacterium
GTATGGAGCTTGCCGCTCGATGATTATTTACCGTGACGACGACCGGCTCCCGACAGGAAAGCTGAAATAGAAACCTGCGGTGAAGGCGGCGGGCGCGTTTGCCGCAAAAACAGAAGCGCCCGCTGCGCACTGGAAAGGAAGGAGTTTATTATGGTGAAAAGAAAGCTTTTCCAACTACTGTTCGCCGCCGTTCTTGTTCTGAACCTATTTCCGGTCTGTGCGGCCTATGCCGCGGAGCCGGCGGTATGTCATTTCAGCGATACATTTGAGGACTATCCGAACTATGGCAGCGAATTATTCTCGAAGCACTGGGACGTTGTCGTTCAGGGAGCGGATACCGGGAGCCGGGTTACTGTGGAACAGGATGATAGCAATGGTTTTGCGGCTTTCCGCGTGAAGTCGAATCTGAAAGACGGGGCAGTCAGCTCTCCGGTAGTTTCCATGAAGAAAAACGGACTGAACAACAGCGGCAAATCACTGGTTTATGAAGGATTATTCTACACCTTCGATCAAAATGCCAAGCTGTCGTTGTCGCTTACAAATTCGCAGGATTCCAAAATCGTTGAGCTTCTAACGCTGAAAGGAAATGAATTGGGGCTTCGGAACACCGGCAATCTGGTCACTGCCATATCAGATACGGCGGCGATGAAGGCGTGGAACAGAATCAGTGTTGTACTGGACGGAACGGCCTCCACGATAAAGGCTTATCTGAACGGGGAACGGCTTACGGAGGAAATCCCTGTCGATTTGAGTATGCTAAACACCGCGAATCTGTCATTGAAGGTTGCGGTTAAGAACAATACCGGGATTCCTTACGCGGAGGGAAGAATGCACATGGACGATTTTTATGTCTATGAAGGAACGGAGCCAGTAGAAGACAAGAAGGAACTGGAAATCTCCGATTTGATTACCACATATCTGAATAAGCAGTTTACCAGTGTGGTGACGAATGGACGGGCCCATGGTGTGGCCTCGTTCTACAGTACGGTCAATATCATAGATTCTCCAAATGAAAATAACAAAAGCGCATCTATTCTGCTTGGCAAAGACGGCGCAGGCTTCCCGCTGGAACAGACGGCAGAAGATACATTTTCTGCAAGAGTGATCTACAAAGCAAACAGGGATGTGACGTTATTTGCCAGAGATTCCAAAGGTAAGGAAAATAAACTCATTACACTTGCCCAAAAGAATGAGTTTAGCACGGTGAATTTACTGTTTGACTTCGCGGCAGGAAAATGTACGGTTTCCGGCCAGCAGGAGGCCGCGGAGTTTTCGCTGGACAACGTGGCTTTCCTAGGATTTTACGGAGAAGGCACGGAACTCATTTTGAACAAGTTTTTTGCTTACAGCGGTGCGGAACAGGTGGAAGATAGCTATTTCAAGGATTATTCTTACCAGAAAAAGGCGATTATTGCGCTGGTAACGCAGGACTGGACGAGTTGTTACCAAACCCTATCGCAGGGTGTCTTTCTGGGAATTGATTTTTACCAGGCATCCGTGTTCGGCAACAAACTGCGGTTGGAGGGGCAGCCGCCGCGCGTTTTCAACGGCGTACCTTATGTACCGCTGGAAGATACGGTGTTTTTCCTCGGCGGAGAACTGCTCAGCGGTGAAGAAGAGGGCGCGGCAATCTGCTTTTCAACGGGCGGCAATTCCGTTGCGGTGAAACAAGAGGATATTTATCGGGCAAAGGATACCAACTATGTAACGGCACAGTATCTGGCGGATGCATTCGGCCTGAAGCTGTCGTGGGACGGTTCCTACCTGCTGAGCTTCGGTACAAAGCAGCTGTTTACCGCAACGCAGGATACCACCACGCTGACGGCTGCGCTGCACTACGAGCGTCCGTCGGGAGAAGAAATCTTCGACCGAATAGAGAAAAACGGAGGTGTGCATCCGCGCATTCTGGCAGATGCGGCCCGCATTGCGGAGGTCAAAGAAAATATCAACCGCTATCCAACGCTCAAACAGTGGTATGATAAGCTGAAAACAGAGGCAGATTCCTATCTCGACGCTTACGCGCTGTATTTTACGAAGCCGGACGGTATCCGGTTGCTGTCGGTGTCGAACCTCATGGTCAGCCGGATGTGGGCGCTTGGTTTCGTATATAAAATGACTGGAGATACCCGATATGCGGAGGCTGCATGGCGGGATTTAGAAGCAGTTTCGAAATTCAACGACTGGAATCCATCCCACTATCTGGATGTAACCACGATGTCTCACGGCGTTGCAATGGGTTACAGCTGGTTTTATGACTATTTGACGGACGAACAGAAAGACATTATTGTGAAAGGCTTTGTAAAATGCGGCCTGACATCGTATATTAACGCGCTGGACAAACGGGAATGGTGGACAATAGTCAATTCAAACTGGAACCCGTGGTGCCACGGCGGTTTAGTCAGCGGCATCGTCGCGATGAGCGACAGGTTGGGCGACGATGCGAAATATGCGCTGGACAGGGCTTTCCCATATATGGAATACCTGTACCCGGAATTCGTTCCGGACGGCGCGTGGGCGGAGGGCACGGCCTACCATGCGACGACGCTCAATTATATTTCGGAGTGGTGTGAAAACCTGAAGCTGGCGACCGGCAAGGACTATGGCTACTGGGATTTGCCGGGAATGGACAGAACCTCCTATTTTGGCGATGCGTTGTCCGGCAACGGCGGGGTTTACAATTACGGCGACAACACCGCCACACGGTCTGACAACAGATCGCAGGAATGGTTTGCCGCAAAGTACAAGGACCCTGCACTGGCACAGCTCCGGTACAACAATATGCTGACCTACAACTTCCCCACGACCCTCTACGACCTTCTGATGACCCGCCCGGAAATGTTGAGCGGAAGCGGAAGTGAGATGGACCAGGATATTTATTATAAGAATATGCAAATTGTTTCCATGCGGACCAGCTGGGAGGACCTGTCGGATGGAATTTTCCTCGCGGCCAAGGGCGGCGACAATGGCGCGAGCCACGCGCACTTCGATATCGGCGGGTTCGTCATGGATGTCGGTGGCGTGCGGTTCGCTTATGAGTTAGGCAGGGATTCCTATTCATTAACCTCTACTGATAACAGGATACTTTCATACAAGAAACGCACGGAGGGCCACAACACTTACGTCATAAATCCCAGTGATGATCCAGGCCAAGTTGCTGATGCGGTTTCGGAAGTCGTCGAATTTGAGACAAAATCAAAGGGCGGGTATGCTGTCATAGACATGGCTCCGGCTTATATTGGAGCGCGGGATATGAAACGCGGGTTCCTGCTTACAAACGACCGGCAGACGCTGGTAATTCAGGATGAAGTCGAGCTGTCCACCATGTCGGAAATATATTGGTTTATGCACACAAGAGGCGATGTCCAGCTTTCTGAGGACGGCAAATCGGTGTTTGTGACCTATAACGGTGTTACAGTCCGTCTGGACATCCTGGACACAAATAACGCGGACGCAGTTTTTGAAGTGCGCGACGCACTGCCGCTTGAAACAACCCCATGGTTGGAAGGACAGAGCCGGAACGAAGAGTATAAAAAGCTTGTCATCCACTGGGACAGCGTACAGAAATATACACTGGCGGTCGCGGTTTCACAGGTCATCGACCCGGATATTCCGGTGGAAACCCCTGTAGCGGTCCCCATCAGCGATTGGAAGATTGAGGACGGCGAAGTTGCGGAGAAGCCCACATTAACTGCAATTACGAGAAACGGCGTGAAATTAGAGGATTTCAGCCCAAATAAATATTCCTATATTGTACAGCTCCCATATGACGTAGCGGAAAAACCCGTATATGAATTCTTTGCAGACGACAATATGGAGTTGACAGTTAAGGACTGTGAAACAATATCCGGCCAGACGAAGGTCATTTTGAAGGACAAAATCAATAATACCTACGCACTGTATACGATAAATACCAAAATAGAGGGTTACATCGGCATTCTTCCAGGGGCGAAGGAGGCGGAGATTGTTAATGTGACGGCAAGTGCCGAGCCGGAGTATGAACAGGGAAACCGGGCAACCTGTTTGCTTGACGGCGATTATATGACGCGCTGGACGGCTGAAAATGACGCGTGGGCTATGCTGGAGCTGAAGGAGCCGGTCGAGGTATATGCAGTGGGCGTGATGTGTTATCTGGGTGACCAGAGAAAATATCTTTTCGACTTGGAAGTATCTGAGGACGGAGAGAACTGGACGCCGGTATACAGCGGCAATTCCTCCGGCACAACAAATGAAATGGAATGCTTCCTGTTGGGCGGCGTCAAAGCCAAATATGTCCGGTATCAGGGGCACGCACATTCCGCAGGATCATGGAACAATATCTCGGAATTAAGGGTTTATGTGAGAGAATAATCCCCCTGCCGGGCGAAGAGGAAATTGGCCCGTCCGGCTTCGGGAGGCTGACAGTCTGGATAACCTTTGCGGAGACGTGCGCCATGCATGCCATATAACCAATCAATAACACAAAATTAGAGAGGAGACTGTTTTATGAAGAAAAAACTTATCGCGTTCATCAGCGTCGCCTGTATGTTCATATCCGCTCTGCCACCAGCGGCGTTTGTCAGTGCAGAGGGAGGGACAAAGTCCGAAAACTTTATGCTGAATTCCGACTGGCTGGGCTCGACCTATACCAGGACACTGGCTAGAGACCCGAAAATGCACGTCCTCAATATGATTGACGGTTCGGCCGCAACGACTGCAACCACCGGGCAGCACCCAAATAACTATGAATGGTGGAGTTGCTTCGATTTAACCAAAATCATGGACTATTCAGACAAGGCAAATCCTGTGGAGAAACAAACGAGAGAAACACCTGTCTATAATAAGGCGATTATCAACTACGCGATTCCGAATGTCAAGCTTGCAAAATTTATCATGGGAGATACGTTCGAGGGCACGGGCCACCCAGACAGAATGGGCAATGACCATTCACCTGACAACAAGATTACGGAAATAGAGTCGGTTACCAGTGCTAAGACATTCGATATGAATGCAAGCGCCAGGGAGGTGTTCTCATTTGACAAGAAGTCATACCCTCTGGTTTCGCTGTATATCAAGACAGGGCAAAGCAGCATGAATGGCACCTATATCGGCAAGCATATAACGATCAGCGAGCTGGAACTTTTCTATGTGACACCGGACAGCGTAACGATTGAAGCGCCGGAATTTGTAAAACTTTCAGAAGTGACTGCGGGAAGTACAATTACGCCTGCCGGCAGCATTGTCGATGTAGATGGGGATCCGATCTTGGACAGCGAATTCGCAGGGCTCACATGGTCTGTGTCTGGGAGCGATGCGGTTTCGATAGACGAGTCGACCGGCGTCGTTACCTTAAACAGCCTTCCTGCCCCCAACAGCACCATCACAGTCAGAGCTGCGATGACAAAAGATGGCTATACGGATAAATTTGCGGAAACGACCATTACTTTTACGAACAAAGAGATTTTATCGATTGAACTTGGCGGCCTTCCGGATTTTATCATGACGAATCCTGCCCAGACCTCTGAATCCACCTTCACGCCGGACGCAACAGCGTATGGAATGAGCGGGGAAGTTATAGAGAATCCAAAACTGGCGTGGTCCTTGAAGGAGCCGGTAGACGGTATTAAAATCGATTCTGCGACTGGAAAGTTTACGGTGGATAACACGGTTACAGCACCGGAGTTCACTCTGGTATGCAAAGCCTCAAACCAGGGGGAAGACGCTTCGTCAGAACTTACGGTGAAATTGAATGAAAAGGTCGACCTCGTCCGGGATAAGCTTGGCTGGACAGTGAGTGGGTGGCAGGTGGCGAAAACCGGCGTGGTAGGAAACGCGGTCGACGGCGATTCCACAACCCAGTGGAATTCCGGTAACCATTCGAGAGGCACCGCGATGGCGCTGTATGACATAGGGAGGCCAGTGAAAGCAAACTATTTCCGGCTGAACCTCGGTAACACAGACAACTCCACCTCGCTTAGAATTGCGGGAAGTACGGGGCTTGTGGGGCACAACGATTCCACAGAATTTGAACATCCGACAACACCAAACCAGGCGTACAACACAAGCTCCGCAGTAATGCCGGTGCTATCCCCGCGGAATGGGAATAACACATTTCAGGGCACGACTTACTGGTCGGCACGCTCGGAAAGCGCGGCGGTGGAGAGTGCCTACGAGCAGGAAAATGTACTCGCTGACGCGGATAATTACTGTTATTTCAGAAATGGTACGGAGGAATTCCGGTATATCGGTATTATAAACTTTGCAAAAGATTTAACAGCCAATGCGGGAGTATTTACAGTGTCCGATTTCGAAGTTTATAACACCGCGCCGAACTATGCTGCGATTACGCTTCCGGAGGATGTGGACATCAGCGCTTCAGATGCGGTAGTGAAACTAGAAGCGACAGTTCATAACGGCGTTGCGGCTGAAAATGCAACCGGAACAGGCACTTGGAGCGCAACGGGCTTTAACATCGACGCGCAAACAGGCGATTTGCATGTGGCTAGTACCACGTCGTTTATTTTGGGAACGGTTACATACAACTATTCCTGTGAAGGGCTTGCATCTTCTGCCACAATTTATGTTTGCGCTGAGAATGGAACTTTGAAATTTGCCAACGACCCAAATACATTCCTCGATATGCGATTTGGAGAAGGAGTCAAAGCAGAGGGAAGCACCCTTTACGTTCCGGCAGACACAACGGCAGAACAGCTATACGCCGGAATCAGTTCAGGGAAGGGAAACGTCGAAGTCTATGTTGTAGATAAAGAAGATAATGACGTGGAAAGCGGGCCTGTTGAGGAAGGGTATACCGTCTGGCTGAACTATAATGGAATCGAAGTGATTTATCAGATCAAGTTCTTAACCGTACCGGCGGTTGATATTACAAAAGCAGACGGTGTTTACACCGCGTCCTCTTCCTTGGGTATGGATGTGGATGAAGCGGTCCTTGTCATTGCGGAGTACAATGCGGACAGACTGGTACAGGCAGCCACCTCGGCGAAATCGAAAGATCGCGAGTTGTTGACAGCTGTTCTAAACAATGTTTCGGAGGGAAATGTTGTAAAAGCGATGCTCTTTGATTCGCTGAATGGATTACAGCCGCTTTGCCAGTCACAAACGAAATAACCGTTCAGAAAAGAGACCGTGTCCGCGCAGCGCGGCACGGTCTCTTTTCGGTTTATGTAAAAGCGTATGAACAAAAAATTAGAGGGCTATTGTGTTCCAACAGCGCCGTAACCCGAACGACAGAAATGGGAAAGTAGCCCGGTTTTCATACTTGCTTGCTCAAATTCAATTTGGTATTGGTTCGTGCGGACGAAATTGGAATTTGATATAAAAAATAAAATAACATGGGAAAGGCCGGATTTTATGTTGACTTATGATGCCGGATTTTGGGAAAAAATTAAGGAAGAGGAGCGGTATAAGCCGTTGTTGGAAAACCTGAACAACCTGTACGGCGAGTGGTGCGGAGAACCGCCCAAATCATTAAAGTACAGTGAATTTAAATTGTTTTATGAAACGGGGGATAGAAAAACATATGAGACCTCCTATTTTTTGCACCGGAAACAACTTGCGGTTTCTGCTGTGATGTACCTGATTTACCAGAAGGAGGCGGACCGTTCTTATTTGGAGGATGTTCTCTGGGCGATCTGCGACGAATACTCCTGGTGCGTGCCAGCGCATATTCAGGGAGAGAGCGCGGAGGAACGGTTCAAAACAATTGATTTGTTCGCGTCAGAAACCGCGTTTTCTTTAGGAGAGCTTGTATCACTAATGGGAGATGCACTGGATGAAACGGTTCGCACCAGAGTTAGGTACGAAATCCGGCGTCGGGTAATTCAACCGTTCCTCAACGCCGGATGGTGGTGGGAAAAGGCAACCAACAACTGGGCGTCGGTATGTGCATGCCAGGTTGCAGGTGCAATCCTCTATACGCAACCTGCGCTTTTTCCGAAGGTGAAGCCACGGATAGAAGCGGCAATGCACTCTTTTTTGAATAGTTTCGGGAATGACGGAGCTTGTCTGGAAGGGGTTTCATATTGGATATACGGGTTTGGCATGTTTGCGCTCTATCATGAGCTTTTGACGGACGTAGAGCCAGACGCGACTGCGGTTTTTCAGGACGAAAAGGTGAAAAACATTGCGATGTTTTTCCAGAAGTCGTGTCTGCGCGGCGGCATCGCGGTAACTTTTTCCGATTGCCAGCCTCAGGCACTGTATAGTTTGGCAATTGGACATTACCTGAAACGGATTTATGGCGACGACGTAAAGCTTCCGCCGTTTCAGTACCATCTGCCGTTGGAGCGGTCGGCAAGCTTTCCGATGCTTGTCCGCGCTTTTTTGTATTATGACCCGGCGGATAACGGCAATGAACAGGCCTGCTTCGAGTATTATCTGCCGGATGCGCAGTGGTATATCCGGCAGACGGAACGTTATTCTTTTGCTGCAAAGGGCGGGCATAACGACGAATCGCACAACCATAATGATATTGGAAGTTTTCTGCTTTGCAGGAACGGCAGGCAAATATTGTGCGATATAGGAGTAGGTTTATACACCAAGGATTATTTCCCGCCTGAAACCAGGTACACCTTTCTGGGCAACTCATCAAGGGGGCACAGCGTTCCGCGCATTAACGGGCAGGAGCAGCGTGCCGGCAGCAGTTATTGCGCAAGAGAGGTACGGTATGAAAGGCATATGTTCAGCGCGGATATTCTGGGCGCTTACGGGATGCCGGGCAGCCTCACGCGGACATTTGAGACGCTGGAGGATCGGGTGCGGCTGACCGATACATATAGGCTGGAGGCAAATCCGGAGTCTATTGCAGAGCGGTTTGTTTCGTACGAGAAACCGAAACTGGAGGAGGGGCGTATTTCGTGGAAGGACCTCGCCTTGTATTACCCTGCCGAAATGCTGAAAGTGGAAATCGGGAGAGAAACGTATGAAAATAATTTTATGGGGATTTTCACCGTATACCTGATAGATTTGAAAGTTATCGCGCCACGGCAAAATATGAAAGTTGAATTAGAATTTGTGGCGGAACAGGATAATACATAAAAAAATTTAATTTCATATTTTGCAATACACGCGGAAAAAATAACACGAAAAGTAAACTGTATTCTGTATGAAAAGTACTTTTGAGGGAACAGAACAACGCAAGAACTTCGCCTTATACCATATCGGACGCAGGTCCGCATGTAAGGGGCGCCTCAGGAATCAGAGGCACCCCTTACTGATGCGATGTATTCGCGCGGCGAAACCATCATGGCATTTTTGAACACCTTTGAAAAATATAACGGATCCCGGTAACCAGATAAATAGGCGATGTCTTTCACATTAGACAGCCCCTCGTTAATCAGCATGCAGGAGTGCTGAATGCGCAGCGTGCGCAGATATTCTGAAAACCCGACGTGCAGTACTTTTTTGAGCGCGCCGGACAGGTATTTCTGGTTATACTGAAACTCAGAGCAGATTTTTTCCAGCGACATGTCTGCCATTGTGTAGTTGTCATCAATATATTTCTTGATTTTTAAAATGTTGTCCGCTGTTTTTGCAATTTTTTCCTCCTTGTTAAGCCTGTTGCTCATGACAGAAAGTGTGTAGAGCAGAACAGATTCGGAAAGCATGTCCAGGTTATGCTGATTGGCTAGCACGAGTGCGTCATTCCAAAAGTCCTCCAGAATTCCATAGCCGTTATATACGCAATTCCCAGAATTAACACCCAACTCCTCCAGGATTTTTCCGGCACGGATACCCAGAAAGGATATGTATATGTACCGCAGGCTGCTGTCGTCTACCTGAATGGCAAACGGAACGGATGGAAAGGTAAAGAACAGGTCTCCTTTTTTGAGTGTGCAGCTCTTCTGCATGTGGCAAAGCCTGCCGGTTCCCTCTGTGACGAGATACATCATATACGTCGATTTCGTAATAAACTGGTTTTTTTGCGGTATCACGGTTTCGTAGACAAAGTTGATGGTATTAATATGGTCGAAAGTATTTCTGACAGGTACAAACTTACAAATATTCTGGTTCATAAAAATATCCCCTTACGTTGGTTTGTTCAACTAGATTATAGCGGATGGCGATGCTGGTGTCAACAAAATAGTGGAATTTATCCATGTTTATGTGGATGTATTCCATTTACAATCGTGTGAGCTTGCATTATAATCACAAATAGAAACGAATGAATTTTGATGAAGAGGAGCTGTTAACATGAAAAAAGTAAAGGTTGGTGTGCTGGGAGCATTTCGGGGCAAAAGCATGATTGACTACTGCAGCAGAGCGGACAATGTGGAGCTGGTTGCAATTTGCGACAAATATGAACCGGCACTCCAGAAGGTTAACGATGAACTGAAGATGGACACTATCACTTATTATAAGTCGTTTGATGAATTTATTCAGCATGACATGGACGCAGTGGTTTTGGCAAACTACGCGAATGAACACGCCCCCTTTGCAATCCGCTGCATGAACGCTGGCAAGCATGTGTTCAGCGAGGTTTTACCTGTCCAGACGATGAAAGAGGCAGTGGAACTGGTTGAAACAGTTGAAAAGACCGGAAAAATCTATGCCTATGGTGAAAATTACTGTTATATGCCTGCTCCGCGGGAGATGAAAAAGCTGTACGCGGAAGGCGTTATTGGAGAATTTGAGTACGGTGAAGGTGAATATGTGCACAACTGCGAATCAATCTGGCCATCAATTACCTATGGCGACCCGGACCACTGGAGAAACAATATGTATGCAAATTTCTACTGCACGCACTCCATCGGCCCGCTGATTCATATTACCGGGCTGCGGCCTGTAAAGGTTACCGGCTTCGAAGGGACAAAAAACGAGCGAAAACTCAGATGCGGTGGAAAATGGGGGAGTTACGGCATAGAGATGATTGAACTGGAAAACGGGGGAATCATCAAGAGCATCCACGGCGACCTGTACCGCAATTCTGTTTGGTATAGCGTATATGGCATGAAAGGGCGGATGGAGAGTAGCCGTGAGGATGAAGAGAACGGCGGCGTGTCGACCATTCATGTCAATGCGGACAGTTACTCCGGCGAATACGCAAAGGATACGCTGAAAACCTATAAACCAAGCGACGAATTCAGCGAAAAGGCGGAAGCATTTGGACATGGCGGGTCAGATTATTATTGTATGTACAACTTTGCAGAGAAAGTTTTGGGAAATCCGGAAGCGGATACAATCGATGTATACGAAGCCCTGGACATGTTCCTCCCCGGTATGTTCGCGTACCGTTCCGTTTTAAAAGGCGGCATTCCGCTGGAGATCCCGAACCTGCGTGACAAGTCCGTCCGTGAGCAATACCGCAACGACACCATGTGCACAGACCCAAAGGTTGCTGGCGATATGCTGATTCCTGCCTTCTCGAAGGGCAACCCGGAAATTCCGGACGTGGTGTATGAGAATATGAAGAATCTGTGGATTCAGAAGGAAGAGGAAAAGGCAAAAGCGAAAGAGACAGAGAAAAAATAAGCTTTCCGCACATAGGGTATAGAATATTTTCGTTGCGGCTGGAACGCTTTATTGACCGAGGTTTATAGAAATAGGTAAAAGAAAAAACGTTTTTCGTTTTGGTTCGGACGGGATACAAAGCGAAAAAGCTGCTTCTAGTGAACTAAATCTAGCAGGAAGCTATTGTTTCTATTTTATTCTGTTTAATAAAACATATTGCTGGAAAGCACCGAAAAGGTATTTTTGCATTTCTAAGTGCGGGAAATAGCGGGAAAGCCTCGGTGCCTTGGCTTTTGTCGTCGCGTGGTTGAAACCGGAACAGATGATAATTTATGCATGCCGGCTGTCGAAGGGCATAGTCCCGGTAGGTTTCCGGAATAAGGGAGCGCACTGGAAATAGAACACTGTTTCCAAACAGTGGATTTCGTCATTTTTCAACAAACGAAAAATGTCTGGAACCGGTCGTGCACGGCTAGTAGATAAAGAAACAGGAGGAGTAAAAATGGAATTCAAAGTGTATCAGAAGGAACTGGAACTACAGTCAAGAGGGTGGATTCCCACCTTTCACGATGTTTCAAAAGAGGTTCTGGAAATCGTAAAAGCATCTGGGGTAAAGAACGGCACAGTCTGCATTGCGTCGCATCATACAACCTGCTCGGTGATGATTCAGGAATGCTCGCACGACATTGATTCGTTCGATATCGAGTATCTTCAGCATGACCTGCTCGACATCATGCGCAAGATGATTCCAGACTTCGCGGAAGAACACCAATACCGCCACCCGGGACCAATCCACACCCAGTTTGGCCGGTACGTCGATGAGCCGGGCGATTTCACCAGCATGAACACGGACGGCCACTTAAGAAGCGTATTTTTCGGCCGGAGCGAAACGATGACGATTAAGGACGGAGAACTGGACGGCGGCGAGTTTGCACACATCTATTTTGTGGACTGGGATCACGTCCGCGCGCGCCGCAGACAGCTTAACATCACCGTAATGGGCACGGCGGAGGAGGTAGGCGACCGGAAGTGGAACAACGGCGAGGTGATTAACACCTTGCGCAAGTACACCGACGAAGAAAAAGCCTATGACCCGCACTACACCCTACAACAGGAAAGATAGCATTTTATATAATACAAGGAACTACATATCTGTCTCTTATACACATCTCCGAGCCCACGAGACCGTACTAGAT
>CABSKZ010000059.1 GCA_902478395.1 uncultured Eubacteriales bacterium
ACGATGAAGCGGTCTGCATAGCCGCGTTCCGCCTGCTCGATTTTTTCTTCCAGTTCTTCTACTGTCAATTCCCGCCTAGGTGGTGATACTTCCTCTAACGGCGGTTGTTCTTCCAATGCTGCCGTTTCGTTTGCTTCCAAAATTTGCTGCCCATTTCCGTTCATGTCTTCTCCCCATGCTGCCGCCGGCGATACTGCCAGCAGTATTGCCAGCAATAGCCCTGTCATCCTCTTTTTCATCTTCCCCGCTCCTTTTCTTTTGATTAATATCTCAGCGCGAAAGCGCATGATATTCATTTTCCCCATGGACATAAAAAAGGCCGCACGAAATACATGCGGCCTTACACATTGTCCATTCTATTTGTATTTTTCGTTTCATCCCCTTTAACCCCATCAGTTTCACTTCCTTTGGATGTTTTCCCAAATTCCGCTTGCTTGATGAAGTCATTATATAACCAAATATATTATATTTCAACAAGTTTCTCTCGACACACTTCGACATTTATATGAATTCATACATATAAAGTTCAATTTTATTTGATATTTTTCACATGTTGCACAAATACACCAACGATATTTCGGCATTTTGACGATACGGTTTTTGTATTCGACGATAATCATAAATTTTATCGCATTTATCCTGACTTTCCCGTATTTTTTCTGCTAATGCTAAATCTTTTGTAGGGAAGTCTATTCTTTTCACATAGTCATAATAGCCGCTTCGTGACACATTGAAAAATTCACACATTTCACTAATTAAATATTCATCCTTATGGCCATAGATAACTATGTATTTTACACTTGTCCTCACGTCCTTTCAGTGAGCAAGAGAAAATCCCGTACCCGTATCGGTTCATTTTCCATTTCTAATGATTTAATTTTTGCTTCCCTTCGGGCAAGAATATATTTCAGTTCGGCAATCTTATCTTGTTCGAATACAACAGAATTTTTTGTGGTCTGCCTTTTCGCAATAATGCAATCCCTGCGGCAAGTTTACGTTGACTTCTGTTGTAATTTGTTATGAAGTTTTTCAGTTGTTTAATCTTAAAACCATATTCTTCAAATAATTCTCGATTTGCTTTTCCTTGTTCTTTTAATTTAATATTTCTTTTTCGTATTGCTTTATGTGTATATATTTTCTTGGTATAAAAATTCCCCCTATGGTAGTTTCTTTTATTATACCATAGAGGGATGTTTCTCCTATTGTCCGTTTTTACTGGAAGTGTCTACTCTATAGAAGCAGAAAATACTCACAAAACCTATTTTAGAAACAGCCAATTGTCCCGTTCTGTCAGTTCATAAAAGCACGGTCGTTCCTGATATGCCTTATTGGGTGAATGCAGAGAAAGTCGCAGTTTCCCGCTTAAGTCCCGGAAAACCATGCCGTGCCCGCCGTCTTTTTGGAAAATCGGTGTTTCGCATTGGCGCCACGCACCATTGATTTCCCCGTTGTCCGAGACGGCTGCCGCTAATGTATATCCACCCTCTCCGAAGCTCGACCACAGCATCAAAAGCGCACTGTTTTCGCAGCGGTAGAGGAACGGCCCATCGGTCACAAAATTGCCTTTATCCTTGATGGAGCGTACCCACGGTGCCTCCGACGCGCGGAACAACAACACAGGCTCGCCGGTCGTTTGCTTTAAATCCTCACTGAGTTGGACGGCGCAGATTTCGCCGTCGCCGACCTGCTCCCATTCGTGGCAAAATACGAGGTAAGGCGTTCCATTTTGCACATATAGCGTTCCGTCAAGACATTCCCAGTTCTCCGGTGTAACAGGTCTGTCGCCTAGCGGAACAAACTGTCCATCAGGATGATCCGCTTTCAATATCTGCGTTCCGCGGCACACACCTTTGGCTTTGAATGAAGCAAACATATAAAATGATTCTTTGTAATAATGAACCTCCGGCGCCCAGAAATTTGAGTCCGCCCAGAAGCCGGAAAATCGGCGGAACACCTCGGACGGCCCGTTCCAATTTTCAAGGTCTTTGCTGACGTAAACGTCAAATCCTGTGTCCGCGCCCTGACAGACAGGGCCTCTGGTCCCGTACAGATAATACTGTTCATCAAATACCAATACAAACGGGTCGCGGATATTAATTTCATCGCGTCTCAAAAAACCATTCCTCTCTAACACAATGTGTATAGCTACCAAAAAATTGGCGTTTTACTGTCAGTCAAGCGCATAAGAGCTTCCAAAAGAAAATAATCACCAAAAATAAAACCGTCTGAGAGGATGTCATGATACGACCCTGATGAACCTTTTAAGATTGCCTGTGTACGATCCGTAAAATCACAATATGGCTGAAGAGCTGTCACCAATCGCTTAGCGGCGATTTGATAGGTTCCTTTTTCGTTTTCATTGACGTGTGTGGCAATCTCTAACAGACCGCATGCTGCAATCGCCCCTGCGGAAGCGTCGGTAATAACAGGCGTCGAAGGCGCACGAAAGTCCGAAAGCGGCACAAAGCTTTCGTCCAGAGAGGCAAGAAAAAAGTGGGCCACCTTTTTCGCAGCGTCGAGATAACGTTTGACACCGGTATAGGCATATCCCAGCGCTAATCCGTATATTGCCCATGCCTGCCCACGTGACCATGCGCTGTCCTCTCCATATCCCTGGCCGCCCGGCTTGGCGGTTACCGCGCCTGTCTCCGCGTCAAAATCGACGATGTGTTCGCACGACCCGTCCTCACGAATAAAATGCTCCAGAACCGTTCCAGTATGGCGACGGGCGATTGCATAAAAACGGGGGTCTTGTTCGGTATCCCCCGCCCAATATAAAATTGGCAGATTCATCAGGCAATCCACAATCGCCCTGCCTTCCATACCTTTTCCATTCCATGCACGGATAAAATTCCCGTTCGGATTGAAACGCGAAGCAAGAACACCCGCCGCAGCGAGACCGCGTTCTTTTGACCGCTCGCTACCGGTCAGTTTATAGTCCGCCACCGCCGACAGGGACCACATAAAACCAACGTCATGATACAATCCCACATACTCCAGCAGGGCTGCATCCAGTTTTTGTTCGCAGCTTTGGGCAATCGTCATGTACGTTTCGTCGCCCGTTTTATAATACATCAGCCAAAGGATTCCCGGCCAGAAACCATTTGTCCACCAAGTAATACTGTTCCAGTTTCCTTTGGTCACATACTTCCCATTCTCAGTGATAAAGGGAAAGCTGTCGCCCAGAACCGACACAAGTTTTGATATTTTACTGCACAGCATTTCACTAAATTTATCCAGACTGTTCATCTTTGTTTTACCCCTTTTCAGTCCTGTTTTTCCATTGTATGAGGCGGTAGGTGAGCACCATCGCCTGTTCGCGCAGTGCCAAGGCGTTTGACCGGAAACTACCGTCCGGAAAACCATCCATCAGCCCCCGCTCCACCACGGCGGATATCAGCGGCAAACTCCAGCCCGAAAATTCCGCGCTGTCGGAAAACTCTGTCTGCACCGTTCGAGATTCGCCCCCTGTAGCCGCAGCCGCGACTGCCGCCATTTCTTCCCTTGAAATTCGTTCGTCCGGACGGAAGGTCCCATCCCCATATCCGTGTATTAGCCCACTGTTCACCGCGGATTGAATCGTATCCGCGTACCAGTCACCGGGATATACATCCGAGAACGCCCCGTCGTACGGTTTTTGATCCAATCCAAGCGCGCGGGTCACCATCGTGGTAAACTCGGCCCGCGTCACCTTACCGGATAAATTCAGCCCGTCATCACTCCCTTCGATGACGTCACCGTCGATCAACGCACAAAGTTCCCGCTCCGCCCAATGCCCCTTCACCGTTTGTTTGAGAGCCTCTTTTTTCAGCTGTTCCGGCGGCACATCCGGCGTAGGTTCTATGTTAACCTGCGGAGGGGTGACGATCTGAGAGTTTCCTCCACCGCCCATAACAGAGCCGTGTCCGCCGCCGGAAGGTGCGGATGGTTTATCCGGCTCCGAAGGCTTTTGTTCATTGCTTTCTCCATCACCCAGATAAAGATACCCGTCCTTTTTGTGGAACTTCACCTGTTTTCCATTTACAAACACGCGCTCTGTATACTGCGGCGCGCTGACCTTGAGAGTGGATAGGTCGGTTTCGAGATAAGTCACGGTATTGTTAACCTGATCTGCGGTATACCCTGTCGAAATCTCAACGATACTGCCATTTTCCACAACGGAAATCTGCGGAAGTGATGTTTCCGATTTGAGCAGAACCTCTCCTTCTGCCGTCTCAATCAGGGTGCCGTCCGCCATACCGACGGTATTCTGTGCGAACAGTTTTGAAAGCTTCCCATTGGTCTGTTCCACATACATCATCGTTCCGTTCGTTCTGTATTCTCCGACCTCGCGTTCCTTGATCTGGGCAATATCGCGTACGGTATAATACGTCGCATCTATTTTATCGCTGCCGTCAATCGTTAGTTGCATCGCCGCCGCACCCGATTCCGTAACGTCGGACAGTGCGATTTCCACGGCGAATACCTGTTTTTTGTCACCGGCGTCCTCTGGAACAAGCGCGGTCAAAAAATTCGTCCTTCCGGAGGTCTTTTTCTCGTACTCCACATAGTCGGCGTCAGTGAGCTTGCCTTTGGTTTCGCTGTAGTATCCGGTCACAATTTCGCTGCGGTCATAGCTATCCTGATTTGCAGGAACAACCTGAATGTTCGCATCCGCAAAATTGGTGCGCACCGCCTTTGTTGTTTCATCCATTGTGATTCCTGCGTCGGGCTTCATATGCCAAATTTGGACATAGCTATTTTCCCCGCCGTTGTTTGGCTCCATAAAGTCCGTCACAAGCCAGTATCCGTCGCGCACATATAGGATGTTTCGGGTATGTGCGGCGTCCGTGTTCCGCGTCGTCGTCCCACTGAAAAAGTCGTATGCGCCATTCGTCACCCATGCGTTTTCGTCCCCGCGTACCTTGTCGCGCAGCTGCGTTTTTCGGTTGACCTCAACCGTGTTGTGCGCCCGGCTGCTTTCTAGCCATTCCCGCGACTCAGAACCGTACTGCAAGCTGTCATATCCGCAGTCCGCCAAAAGGTACTGACCGTATGCGAATGCAATGATACCGAGATCGTCGTCATGACCGTGGCTTTTGTAGCCGGCGTTCATGTTGGTTTCCAGATACATATCCTTTGCTCCCCATCCATTGCGCATGATGTAATTGCGGTTGGAGAGGTAGCGGTGGGAGGTAAAGACAGGCGCGGTTCCTTTCTCGCCGCCCGTTGCCGCCCAGACGATGTTTGGGTCAGGGAAGCGGCTGGTAAACGCGTGAGGATCAAACAGGACGGAATCCTTGTGCGAACCATCGTCCCCCATCTGCAAACAGACGAATCCCGGTCCCGAAGCATAGATCAGATACTTGTACAGGTTGACCATCTGTGTGATCAACTCATCGGAGTAATCGACTTTCTTGCCGATCGTTTCCGCAAAGGTCTGATAGTTGAACAGATTCTTCAGAGTCGTTCCCTGTGCGTATAAAAGTGGGATCTCGACGCTCGCAAGATCGTCCTCCACCTGATCCGCGTTGTATATCCGGCTGTTGACCGTATGCATCCATTCCGCTGAGTTTCGCAATTCGTCGGTGTAGGTTGCCGCAATAAACAGGCCGAGCGTCTCGATGACACCCCAGTTGTTTGCCGGATGATAATTTCTGTCCTTATTGAGCGCATCGCCCGAGCGGTACATATATTTTATGAACGAAGTCCATATTTCCGGTGTCATGTGCCGGCTGTCGATAAATTGCCAGAATTCATTAACCCACGACTGCATCCTGCTGCCGATGTCCAAACTGTTACGCCCATATTTCGACGAATTCCATTTGTCCGCGTTGGAGGTATGAGCCATAGTTGAAACATTGCCAAGCTGGTCAAAAAATCCGCAGATCTGCGTCAGCACATCGTAAGCACAGTCCTCAGCTTCCTCCCCCTCCGATGCCAGATAGGTCGTGGTCGCGTAGGGCATGAAACCCTCGAACCGCTGAATCCTGTCGCGGTAATCACGGGAAAAACCATCCTGCCACGGCAGAAAGTAACGGCCGTATGGCTCACCGTCGTACACGCCGATATAATGCTCTTTGCTATTCCAACAGAGATTCCGTTCCGTCCATGAACTGCTGTTTGAAACAAAACACAGATAGGGACGTGCCTCGTCGACCCCCTCTACATGTCCGGTGAGCTTAATGACTGCGGAGGTGACATTTTGCCCGGTCGGGATTGTGCTGAGATCGAACTTAATCAGTGTCCGCTCCGTGTTGTCGTCGATCGGAACCGGCTCGTGGTAGTCCTCAATGACCAAATCCTTTTCCGTCACCGTCTTAATTCCCGTCGTGCTTTCCTTTACATAGAGGCGGTCCTCATCCGGAAAGGCCGTATCCTTATATGTTCCCGCCCGCATTGTTCCCGTCTCGATCGCATTTAAGACGATCAACTCACCGTTCACCATGACTTCCAGCCGTGGTGCTCCGATGCCGTTTCGCACCAGTGACGCACCCGAGCCATCCCGCTTTTTCGCCACCAGTTCGAGAACCGGCATGGTACGCAGCTTATCCAGACGGCTGGTGCTGACGCCGAACAGATCGATTGACACTTCCTTTTCCTGTGGGGTGAACGTGAATTCATTGACCAGTGACGCGCCGATCGGGCTGAAAAAGATATTATCCCGCAAAAGCCTTGTTACACCTCTGTCGTTTCCAGCCGCCATCCGCACCGGCTCCGGCACCTTGCGGTTCCTCGTAAGAACCCGGTAATATTCCAGCAACTCGGCCTTCGCGGCGCTGTAGTCACCCTCCATCGCGGCGGCCTCTGTCGCCGCAAGATCAGGAAAATCCTCATATCTGAGCTGTGGTTTTGTTGTCCAACTGCCGTCCTTGTAAACACCGAACAACTGGGCATCCGTTATTTTCGTAATTTTATCTTTATAGTTTTCCACGACAAGATAACGCCCGTTTTCATCCTGCGGATACCGTTGATTCTCTGCGGCGGCTGACGCAAAGGTCTCTATCGGCAGCTCTGTCTCTTCCACCGATACCGTTGCTAACACGGCCAAATTCTCTTCTGATTCATCTGCAAAAGTGGTCGGCGCGGGAAACAGGGACAGCAGTAAAAGCGCTGTCAGTAACACCGGAATTATTCTTTTCATTGTTACACCTCCTATTCGACCACCACAAACACGTCCGCCTCGCCGTTTTTCACATAGGCAAAAACACGCCTGTCCTTCCCGCTCGCCAGAATGTCCACAGGTTCAAGCAGCCCGACAAGTTTCTTGTTCAAACGATATAGATAGATATCCGGCGTGTTCCGTACGTTGATGTCCACTTCCACACGATCCACCCCGTCTAAAGACGTAAGGACCGACATTTTGTGGACAAACCGATTTTTCGCAAAGGACAGCCGATCATAATCTACCGATTCCACCCGCCCGAACAATTTCATTGTCGAACTGGCGTTACCTGTTTTATACCATGCCGGTGCTGGATCGATACAGTCCAGCACCTCCACTGTGCCGATCTCATCCATATTTGTTAAGGCATAGTAGAACACTGCACCCGGACGCAGCTTTTGCATCTCTGCGTCATCGCGCGCGAACTCAGCCACATAGTAGGAAAGCTGTTTGCCTTCCGACCATAAATCGATTCGCAGCCGTTCTTCTTTGTTTTCGTCCAGCGTGACCCGCACCTTTTCCGCAAGGGCGGGCTTGCTTTTGGGATTGATGGTCCCCATCGCGTCGGCAGACAAAGACGCTTGTAATACTACCAGATCGGCATATCCCGTCTGCTCGTCTACTTCATAGCCGGAAATCATATATTTCTGGTCATCCGTATCCATTTCAATTTTTGCCAGCAAGTCCCTGTCATTCGAAACGCTGTTTGTCGGTACACAGATGACACGTGTGCTTTCATTTGTTGCAAACACGCTGTCGCCCAGTTTTCCAAAGGTTTTTTCATATGAATTATAGTATCTTTCTTCACCGGTGCCGCTTTTATCTGGGAAATGAATCCGGCGTATTTTTCCCTCTGTGTTGAGGGAGTATTCCACCAACGGCTTCAGCCGCAGAAGATCCGCGGCTCTTTCCGACGAAACGACTCCTTTGCCGTCTATCAAAATCTTGCTTGCCAATTCGATTTTTGAAACGCTTTGGTTGCCGGCGCGCAAAATCCGGGTTGTTACCGGGTTGTCCGGGTCGCTGTCATCAATCCTTTCCTCCGCCTTCAGTGTTCCTGCATTCAATATTTTGACCTCGCAGGTATTGATACCGGATTTATTGATACCCGCAATATAACCATACCGTCTTGACGACGACGCTTTTTTAATGCCCGCCACCTGTTCTTCGAAGTTTAGCAGGGCGACGACTTCGTCACCGACGGAGCAGTCCACATCTCTGCCTTTTTCGATTTTGTACCATTTTTCTCCGTTGATTTCGATCCCATCCGAATCAGAAATACCCGTAACCGTTCCTTCCACGCTCAGATCGGAAACCGTAATGCCATAATAGCTTTTGTCATCACTTAACGCGACAGATACCACCCATCCCGGTTCCAAGTTCTCCGCTTCCAGCGTTTCGCCATCCGTATCACGCAGCTTATAAACGACGTCCCTGTCGCTGTCATCAATCGCGACCGAGCGCATGTTCCATACCTCACTTCCCTTTTCCAGATATAGTATCCCGCCTTTAACCCGATCCAGAATTCCACTTTGGTATTCTGTGATAAATATGACGTCCGCCGTACCGTCACCGTCGTTGTCAATCATCCGGAACGAACCGTTATCCGCACGGATGTCCGCATCCCCATACGGCTCTGCCGCGCGGTTGTTCCGCACAAGACGCGTTTTATTGTTATATCGCGCAGATTTTGTTTTGTCATCCTGAAAATATGTCACTGTACCATTGGCCGCACCCTGAAAATCCGCCGCCAAAAATACCGTTTCCTCATTGCGCGTAGTCGGCCGCGCCGCAGTCAGCCGGTATGTGTTGTCCACTGTATCGTAGCGGGCGCGGTAATCCACTTCCATCCCGAGATATTGATCTGCATCTGTGCTGCCAATCTCAAACAGCTTTCCTCCAATATCGACCTGATCCTCCCTAATCCATGGGATCGCTGAATCCAAATACGCCTCTTTGGTTGCGCGGATTACACCACTCCCTTTGATCTGTTCCGTCCTGCCGCGCGACATCAGCACACTGCGCAGGGTCTCCCCCGGGAGGATCACATTATTCCCTGCATCCCCGCCCGGCTCTATGTCAAGTGCATTATAGATCATACGCGCCACAGAGCGCCGCGTCATCTCCACGGATTCCATCACGTTTTTGTACAAACCGAGATGAGCGGCAAGCGCCTGATAGCCGTCCGGATAGCCGCCGCGCGATTCCGCAACCGCATCGTAGCCAATACAGTAAATTAGCGTTTTCACCACTTCTATACCTGTAACCGTATTCTCAGGACGGAACAGTCCATTGCCGTCGCCCTGAAAAACTCCCATGGATTCCAACATTGCGATGCTGTCATAGTACGGCGCAGACCGCTCGACGTCCACAAAGCCAGACTCCAATCCCTCAATCGAGTCTGTTCCGCTGATTAGGCGTGCCGCGACTTGCGCGAATTCCGCGCGGGTCATTGGCTCTGAAAGCGCCTCGTCCCCCGTTTTATCCGCCTCCAAAACGCCAAGACCGACCAACTCAAACGCCGCCGTATCCTGTGCTGCAGCAGCTACACCGCAGCCAACCAATACCAGAAACGCCACTAAAACCGCGCCTGCTCTCTTTATCATAATTGCCCCCTCCCGCACCATCTAAAATTCCGATTATTCAAGCTCCGCCTTTGCCACACGCACGCAGCACAAACTGCCGTAGGGGTATTTGTCTACATACAGTGCCAACAGTTCCTCCGCCTGGTGAAACCGTGCTTCGCCGCCGTCCATCCACCGGATTGACTTCACCCGTTTCTTCATACCGCCAAATGCGTACCAGCCCTCGTAGTTCGCATTCAGATCGCCAACCTTTGCCACATCGAAACAGAAGAAATACATGACGTCACCGCCGCAAAGCGCAAAATTTTTACCAATTCCGCGTACGCCGCACGGGCGCCCGTTATAAACCGCCTCACCATAAAGTTTCATCCACTGACCGATAAGCTCGAGCAGCGCCTCCTGCATCTTTGTCACGCCGCCCTGTCCCATCGGGCCGATGTTCATCAACAGGTTCGCCCCTGCCTTCCGGCACATACACAGGCTTTCGATCAGCTCCATCGGTGATTTATAGTTGAAATCACGTTCGCCATAACCCCAAATTTCGCTGATGGTATCGCACATCTCCGCCGCCAGATATTTGTCCATACCCTCACGGTCAAGCGGGTCGGGGCGGCCTTGCTCGAACGTCACCACGTCGATATACGGGTTGCCCCGCTCACCACGCGCGTGTACGCCGGTATTATTGATGATGACCGCCTCCGGCTGATGTTTCCGGATCATCTCGTAAAGTGCGTCCTCCCGCCAGTCTTCGTCCGGTTTGGACCAGTTTCCGTCAAACCAGAAACCGCCGATTTTTCCATAATGCGTACAAAGGATTTCCACGCTCTTTTGCAGATAGTCCAGATAAGCCGGAAAATCCCTGTCAAAATCTGGGTGGTGCCAGTCGAGTGTCGTATGATAGAAAAAAGGAACCAGACCGAATTCCCTGCAGGCGTCAACAAATTCTGTCATCAAGTCGCGCTTGGCCGCGCTGTGCATCACGTCAAAATCGCTCAGTCCGCGCGTGTCATAAAGAGAAAAACCGTCGTGATGGCGCGCAGTGATGGTGACATACCTACAGCCCGCATCATAAGCCATTTTTGCTATTTTGCGCGCGTCAAACTCTGTGGCGGTAAAGGTGTCCGCCAACGGCTCATAGTCGCACATATCCATCTGCTCCACACTGAACACCCATTCGCCGCGCCCCAATTGTGAATACAATCCCCAATGGATGAACAGCCCGAAACCGAGCTGTTCAAAAGCCTTAATATATGGTTCTGCTATTGGTAAACTCAATATTTATCCTCCTATCTTTAAACAAAGAGACAGCATTTTCGCCATTTCTGCCCGCGTGACCGGTTTTAACGGAAGAAATCTGCCTTCTTCATCGCCGCCGGCGATCCCGTGTGAGGCAAGGAATGCCACGCTGACTTTCGCATAGTCGGCGATCTGATCCGCGTCGGCAAACTCCGCCGCTACGCTGCCCGGGGGCACGCCCGTGTTTTGCAATGTTCGCGCAAGCATGCAGGCCGCGTCCTGTCGGGTGACTAGTTCCGTTGGGCCGAACCGGTCTGCGTCAAACCCTCCCACGATTCCGCGGCTTTGCGCCGTCATGATATAGGGGTAACTCCAACGCTCAGGCTCTACGTCACCAAACCCGGCCGGTTCGCCTTCCGCTTTTAGCTGAAACCCTGTGACGATCAGTTTCGCCAGTTCCTCTCGCGTCAGATCCCTGTTTGGCAAAAAATATCCCTCCCCGGTTCCATCCACGATGCCTTTTTCGTATAGTTCTTCAATATATTCCTTCGCCCACGGCACAGAATCAATATCCTTCAGTGCGGGCGCGGGTGAATCGGTCGGCGGCGCGCTGGGCTCCGCCGTCGGTTGCGGCGCCGGAACAGACGGACGCACGCCGTGGCTTCCTCCACCACCACTTGAAATTCCGCCGGAGGGAGGTGGATCAGGCTTAACTTCCGGCTCATCCGGACGCGCGTTCTCATCAAACACGACATAGCCGTCCACCATTTTAAAATCTATCGGCTGACCGTTCAGCAGCACTCTTTTGATGTCATATCCCTGCGAGGAGATAGTGAGTCCTTTTCGCTGCTCCTCCGTCAACCCGGAGGATTCCAATAAAAGCGTGGCGGCGTTCCATTCCACGCTGAGCTCCTCCAACTTTGTTTCCGATTTTAATAGCAGACCATCATTTCGCAGCAGGCTCGCATCCTGCAAGATGACGCTTTTCGTCTTTGCGTTATCTCCGGTCTCGGCAAAGAGCATCCGCGCATTCGTCTGGTAGGAACCCACCTCGCGCTGCGCGATCTTGGACGCGTCATGAACCATATAATAGAGATAATTTTTTGTCATGCCTGAGTTTCTCTCTGTTCGACTGATGCTGAACGCGCTCGCTTCCTCCGCTTCTGTGTTTAGGGTGATCCGAGCGGTGGAGACGTCAAACTGCTCGTCGGTGTTTTGCGGCATCAGCACCGTGTGATAGACCACGTTTCCTGCTTTGCTCTGCTCATACTCCACATAATTCGCATTCATATAGCTGCCTTGACCTTCGGAATACAACCCTTCAACAATTTCACTCCGGCTGTACTGATCTTCGTTCAACGGAACCACCAGCAAATTTGCTTTGTCAAAATTTGTTTTTACAATTTTGCTGCCCGAATCCATCTCGATGTCCGCGTCAGGCGTCATATGCCACGCTTGAACGTAGACATTGCTCTTGGTATTTTTCGGAATCAGAGTGTCAGACACGATCCAGAAATTTGGCCGCACAAAAAGAATTTCCC
>CABSKZ010000060.1 GCA_902478395.1 uncultured Eubacteriales bacterium
GCGCGGACATACCCCTTATCCGTTGTGGTGGACTCAACGTAGAACCCACGCCCATAATAGAAGCGGACGAGCGGGAACGCCTTAGAGGCGGTGTGCAGAAGCACCTTTTTAATGCCGCGTTCGCGCATGTCCGCATCAAACGCATTCATAATCGCTTTGCCGATGCCAAGATTCTGGTAGTTCACATCCACGCCAAAGCGGGAGAGATAGGCCGTTTCATTATCTAAAATCTCGATGCGGACACTGCCGACTACTTTACCGTTCATATATGCCACATAGACGAGTTTATTTTCAATGTCCTTTAAAACCGTTTCCTTTTTTTCGTGCAGGGCGGCGGTATCCGAAATCCCTGCTATTTTAATATAGTTGCCAAATGCCTGTTTGGTGATTTTTAGAATGCTGTCTGCGTCCTCTGACGTGGCGCGCCTTACTTCAAACATTGGTGCTGTTCCCCTTCCCTATTTCATCAGTTTTACCATGACGGCTTTTTGTGCGTGCAGGCGGTTCTCCGCCTCGTCGAAGATGACGGACTGCGGCCCGTCGATGATGTCCTCCGTGACCTCATAACCCCGGTAAGCGGGGAGGCAGTGCAGGAATATCGCGTCAGGCTTTGCTTTTGCGAACAATTCTTTGTTAACCCGGTATGGCTGAAATACCTTGATTTTCTGTTCTTTCTCCGCCTCCTGCCCCATGCTGACCCAGGTATCGGTTATCACAACGTCGGCACCGGAAACTGCTTCTGCCGGGTCGTTTGTCAGGGTGATGACGCAGCCTGTTTCCGCAGCATCCTTTCTAGCCTTTGCGGTGACATCCGGGCTGCATTCGTAGCCCTTCGGTGATGCGATGCTGATATCCATTCCAACTTTTGCACTGCCATAGAGCAGCGAATGGGCGATGTTGTTACCATCCCCGACATAGGCCAGCTTTAGCCCTTTGAGTTTGCCTTTGTGTTCCAGTATTGTCTGGAAATCTGCCAATATCTGGCATGGGTGGACCAAATCCGTCAGGCCGTTGATAATTGGGATGGAGCCATATTTTGCTAAATCTTCAACATCTGACTGGTCAAAAGTACGAATCATAATACCATCGAGAAAACGTGACAGGACATTTGCGGTGTCATAGATAGATTCACCACGGCCGAGTTGAATATCGTTTGCGCTTAAAAACAGTGCACTGCCGCCCAACTGGTACATTCCAACCTCGAAGGAAACGCGCGTTCTTGTCGAGGATTTTGAAAAAATCATTCCGAGCGTTTTCCCTTTCAGTAAATGGTGGGCAACGCCCGCTTTCTGCTCCTGTTTGAGCTTGGCCGCAAGCGTAAGCGTATCTAAAATTTCTTCTGTCGTCCAATCGTGAAGTGTCAGTAAATGTTTTGCCATTATTCCATACATCCTTTCAAAACCATAATGAATCCGTCTATATCATCCTTTGTCACAACCAGCGGAGGCAGAAGACGGAGAATGCCGGTTCCCACCGCGCCAACGAGATAGTGTTTTTCAAATAGCTTAGCCTGCACATCTTTCGCAATAGGGGAGGAAAATTCGACACCGAGCATCAATCCGTTTCCGCGGACCTCCTTGATGCACCCAGTTTTCTTTGCAAGATTCATGAGCTGTTCCTTGAAATACAGGCCCATTTCCGCACAATGTGCGACAAGATGGTCTTGCAGCAATGCAGAAAAAACCGCGTTGCCCGCGCAGGTCGCGAGCGGATTCCCGCCAAAGGTCGTCCCGTGATCGCCCGGCTCAAATGCCGAAGCGGCAAATTGTTTCGCGCAGACCGCGCCGATGGGAACGCCGCCGCCAAGCGCCTTGGCGAGCGTAAAGATATCCGGCTCAATACTATACTGTTCATAGGCGAACAGCGTTCCGGTGCGTCCCATTCCGGTCTGGACCTCATCTATGATGAGAAGGATGTCCTTATCATCACACAGCTTCCGGATGCTTCGGATATATTCCTTATCCACGGGATGAACGCCGCTTTCGCCCTGCACCAGTTCTAAAAGAATGGCGGCGGTGTTTTCATTCACCGCTTGGGTCAGCGCATTCAAATCGTTGATGGGTACATGGTGGAACCCAGGGGTAAGCGGTTGGTACGGCTTTTGATATTTTTCCTGACCAGTCGCGGCGACAGTTGCCAGCGTCCGGCCGTGGAAGGAATTTACTAGCGTTATGATTTCATTTTTGTGTGCGTTTCCTTTTTTATAGTGATAGATTTTGGCGAGCTTAATCGCTCCCTCATTTGCCTCCGCACCGGAATTAGCAAAAAAGACACGGTCCGCACAGGAGTGTTCTGCAATCGTTTTTGCCAGGACCGCCTGATTTTCGATATAATACAGGCTAGAGGTGTGGAGCAGCTTTTCCACCTGCTCTTTCAGTGCATTCACCAGGTCTGGATGGCTGTGCCCAAGGACGCTGACAGCAATCCCGGCCATGAAATCCTTATACTCTGTCCCGTCCGTACTATAGAGATTTATGCCTTTGCCATGTGTAAAGGCAACAGGGACCCGTTTCCCGAATGTATTCATATAATAGGTCTCGTCCAGTTTCATAATTTCATTCAGCTGCATTTTTCATACCTCACTTTTGTCATCTTAGTATAATTATACACCGGAATGAATAATTATGCAATAGGAATTTATAAAAAATTTTAAATGTAAGGTAAGATATTCCATAATCTTGTCAAATATGACAAAGAAATTTATTTATTTTGTCTATTTTTTTGCGAAATTGTTAAGTTTGTCTTGCAAAATGTTGAAAAAAAAGGTATGATATAAGATAGAATGATATAGCATTTATGCTTTCCTGGATAACTGCGGTATCTCCGGGGGACGCGAACGGGGAAAGCTTTTTAGTATACGGCCCACGGGCAGAATGGAGGAAACTATGTTAGGTGAAGTATTTCAGCCGGTACTAGAGCAAATGAAGATTGTTGCGCATAAGACTATGGGGGTATTGAACAACGCCGGCGCGGTCATCGCCAATATTGACGAACCATTGGACGAAGACCTTGCGTATGAGGCAGTGACCAATGCGGAGATCAACGGCAAGCCCTATACGATTAAGGAATTTACTTTTGTCGCAATTGGCGCACGTAATCTGTTAGAATACGTGATATATGTGAAGGGGGATGATGCGGATACCCAGAAGTTTTGCGTTTTGCTTTCCGTATCATTGTCAAATTTGCAGCTGCACTGTGCCGATAAATATGATAAATCGAGCTATTTGAAAAATGTTTTGCAGGGGAATGTTCTTCCTGGCGACATCTATCTGCGATCGGGAGAACTGCAGATAGATGTGGAAATTCCACGTCTGGTGTTTATCGTGCAGATTCCGAAATCGTATGAGATGTCGGTTCAGCATATTTTGCAGAACATGTTTCCAGAACAGGACTTTATCATTAATATTGATAATCTGAATATCGTGCTTGTCAAGGCACTGACCGCACCATTTACCAAAGACGGCGCGCAGAAGATCGCCAAAAGCATCGTGGAGACCATCAGTTCGGAGTTGATGCTGCAGGTTTATGTGGGCTACGGGACACCCACGGACTCCATTAAAGACATTGCCCGTTCCTATTCCGAAGCGCAGCTTGCGCTGGAAATTGGGAGAGTGTTCGACGGGGACAAATATATTTTGAGCTATGACACGCTGGGCATCGGCCGGCTGATTTACCAGCTGCCGAGCAAGCTGTGCGAATTGTTTCTGGACGAAATATTCAAAAAAGAGAGCCTCGATGTTCTGGACGATGAGACGCTCCAGACCATATATAAGTTCTTTGAAAACAATCTGAATGTGAGTGAGACCTCACGCCAGTTGTTTGTACACCGCAATACGCTGGTGTACCGTTTGGATAAAATTGAACGCCTGACCGGCCTGGATCTGCGGAAATTCGATGATGCGGTTGTCTTTAAGGTGGCGATTCTGGTCAATAAATATTTGAATGCGAATCCGTCCAAATTTTAAGGACGCGGCAACAATACAGGGGTGTAGATTTTGATTATTTTCAGTAATGTGTCTAAGACATATGAGAATGGCACAAAAGCGCTTGACAATGTGAGTTTTTTCATTGACCGGGGCGAGTTCGTGTTTGTCGTGGGGCCGAGCGGTGCAGGAAAATCCACGCTGATTAAGCTTCTGATGCACGAGGAAACCGCAACGAGCGGTGATGTGATTATCAATAACGTTAACGTGGGTTCCCTCCGGCAGAAGGAAATTCCCTATCTAAGGCGGAGCATGGGTGTTGTGTTTCAAGATTTTCGGTTGCTGCCGAAAAAGACTGTGTATGAAAACGTGTCCTTTGCAATGGAAATTGTCGGTGCGTCCAAACGGGAAATGCGGCGGCAAGTTCCAAATGTGCTGAGCATGGTGGGCCTTTCCCACAAGGCAAAGATGCTTCCCAGCCAGCTTTCGGGTGGGGAGCAGCAGCGGGTTGTGCTTGCGCGTGCTCTGGCCAACAATCCTGCGCTTTTGATTGCCGACGAGCCAACCGGAAACTTAAACCCCAAAACAGCGATGGAAATAGTGGAACTGCTCGACGACATCAATAAACGGGGAACAACGGTAATTATGGCAACACACGCTAAAGATATTGTAGATAGCATGAAAAAACGCGTCATAGCCATTGAGGACGGCGTTATTGCGCGCGACGAAGCCAGGGGAGAGTACGGGTATGAAAATTAGCAGATTCAAATACTATTTCCGGGAAGCGAGCAGAAATGTATTCTCAAACGGCTGGATGAGCCTCGCGTCGATTTTCACAGTGATAGCCTGCCTGCTGGTGTTTGGCCTGTTCATGGTTTTATCAGTGAATATGAACTACATTGCCCAGCAGTTGGAGGGCGATTATGAGATTTTGCTGGTGATTGACGAAAACACACCGCAGGATCAGGTGGCGGCGCTGGGAGAAAAAATCCGTCAGGTGCAGAATGTTTCGGAGGTTGAGTTGTCATCAAAGGATGAAAGGCTTGCCGACTTAAAAGAGGACTTTGGAGCCGATGCCGCCATACTCGATGGATATGAAAGTGATAATCCGCTTCGGGACAGATACCGGGTAAAGCTTGTAGATCTGACGCAATCTGAACAGACTGTGCAGGAACTGGAAACGCTACCTGGCGTGGTGAAAATTATTCGGAATGAGGCAACCATACATAAATTGACCTCAATGACGAGTTTTCTTGGCCACATCAGCATTTGGGTGATGGTTGCGCTTGTTGTGATATCGGTGTTTATCATTTCGAATACCATTAAACTGACGGTGTTTGCGCGGCGGAAAGAAATCAATATTATGAAATATGTCGGCGCCACAGACTGGTTCATACGCTGGCCGTTCATCATTGAAGGCATTATGATAGGTGTGACGGGTTCATTGCTGGCGCTGGTGCTTGTGCTGGTTGGCTACAATGGAATCGTCAGCTTGCTCGGTTCGCTGGAAATTATGTTCTTAAGATTTAAACCGCTGCACCAGCTTTTGCTTGTGCTGATATCTACCTTCTTGGGCATGGGAATTCTGCTCGGAGGATTAGGGAGCCTGATTTCCGTCAGAAAGCATTTGAAGGTTTAACCGATTTGTTCTAAAAATGAAAAGCCCAGATTTTTCCGGGCTTTTTCTCTTGTAAAAATATGCCGCCTTAAACCACCGCGCTCCTATAGGACAAAGAGAGAACTGGAAGGCCGTAAGAAATAGACGGTAAGTGAACAAGGATTGTCAATCATCTGTATGATATAAGTTAAATATATTGTAAAATGAGGGGACGTTATGGCAGTTTGTTAGAATTACACTTTTTCGCTGAAACGGGGAAGCAACATAAAAAGTTCAGAAAAAATGTAACAAATTAGAATATTTAAAAAATAGCCTCATATGGACTGCTTAAAAATAATATCCTCTTATAGAGGAATAAAAGTAAAGGAGAAGATAACATGAATATTGAACAGAAAACGAATGATTCGCCTATTTCCATTGTAGCGGCGCTGCTGTTTGTAGCCTCCGCCGTGCAGAGACTCAGCTTTTTTCAGACTGGTTTTTCCATGATTACGCTGGTTGAACTGGCTGCGTTTGTCCTTTTTGCGGTTCTTTTGTTTATGAAGAGACGGGATAAGCTGCTTTTGCTCCCAGTGGCACTTTTGAGCGTAATGGACCTTTATGCGGCGATGACAATCAGAGTTGGTCTTTTAATTTTATCAAACGTGATAAGCCTGCTCGCGTCATTGTCCATGCTCGCAATTGTGGCAGCCGTTGCAACCGATTACCTGCCGCAGTACAGGGAAAAAGCGAAACAGCTTTGGTTTCTTCCGGGTATTCTTTTTATTTTAATCCTTTTCATAAATATTTTTTCGCGCCTTTTCTTCCGCATCTCTGCTAATATGCTCTCGCTCGTGCTGCAAGGGGCCGGTTATTTTCTGGCGGCGATGTGGATTGCACGTTCCGATGGATATTCAACACAGCAGACGTCTGGTACAAAAACGGTTGCCGGTGCACAAAACGGCGATGGATACTGTGATATGCTAAAGTGTATTCTGCTTCTGCTGTTCACTTTCGGTATTTACTATTATGTCTGGATTTACCGCACGACCGCTTATTTAAACCGTGTGGAAGGAGAAGAGCCACGCATTCCGGTGAATAAGCTGCTGTTGTGTATGTTTGTTCCTTTCTATTCCATCTACTGGATGTATCAGAGCGCGCAGCGGCTCGATAAGCTGGCAAATTCGAAGGGAATCAAATCCGACCTCAGCGTTATTTGCCTGGTTTTGGCCTTTTTTGTCGGGATTATCCCACCCATGCTGATGCAGGATAAAATCAATACGATTGCCGGTATTGAAAACGGCACTGTTACAGTGGAACCGCAGACGGCAACAGCAGCATCGGCGACAACGGCAAATACAGCAAATACGGCTGCTGCCCCCAAGGTCACCCTTGGCGTAGCCGAAGAATTGAAGAGGTATAAAGAACTGCTTGACAGCGGTGTCCTCACACAGGAAGAATTTGATAAAATGAAAAAACAACTGCTTGGGTTATAAAAGAAATGGGACGGAAGAAATTCCGTCCCATTTGAGCGTATCGAAAAAGTCGACATGGTTCAAGGTGAAAGGACACTCTGAGAATTTTCGCTTGAGATTCTAAATCTTGTTTAAGGCATGGTTGCCGGCCGATAGACCGATGGTCAGCATTGGCTTGCCGCGGTAAAGGCGGCAGGCACCGCTTACGTTCGCTGCGTGAGCCAACGCGTTCAGCCCTTGCTGCTCTCTGTATCACGAACGCTAAAAGCCAAGCGTCGCATCCAGAACGCTTCGCTTAGAGTTCCGTGTTAAGGAGCGGATGTCTCGGTACATGTCCGGAAAATCCGCAATTCTAAGTCAGAGGGGACCGCAGAGCGGCATTGCCGCCCTCTGACAATTCCCCATTTTTTTGTTGTACTGCAACGTTTTCGTGAGCTATTTTTTTCCTTTTAAAATACGGATTATTTAGCAAATCAATCCTCTTCCAAATAACCGTCCGTTGTTAGTTCTGGGTGAACCGGCCCAAAACCAGCATGGCTGATGCAGGTCTGCCCGCTTTTTCCGATGAGCCAGTCTGCAAGCTTCCTTGCGGAAGACGCCTCAGGCTCATCGTCCCGTATGACCGCAAAATAGTTGGTGGAAAGCGCGTAGGAGTTATTTGCGATGTTCTCTTCTGTGGGCATGGTCCCATCCACGGAGAGCAGCTTTAAATCTTCATTGCCGACAACAGAACCGGCATTTTTGAAGTAGTAATACATGCTGTAGCCAAGCGCATAAGTACCGGGATTTTCCCGTTCGCAGCCGCTGACGTCGGTCAGGATGCTCGCCATCATCACCGAGGTGCGTTCTTTGCGGATTTGTTCGTTAATTTCACTGCCGTTTAAAAAGAAACGTTCCATCTGCGCGTGGCTCCCGCTGTCGTTATTCCGGCAGAATGCCGCAAGCGGCGCGTCCGGTCCGCCGAGCTCCTTCCAGTTCTCATAAGCATTTTCCACATAAATTTTTTTAATCTGGTCACTCGTCAGGTTTTCCATCGGGTTTTGTTTGCCTGTAAAAAACACAAGTGCTTCGTTGGCAATCGGAATATAGTTCAGCTTCACACCTTTGTCCTCGGCGAGCTGTTTTACCTCGCTGTTCGGGTCGGGCACAAGAATGATGTCCACGTCTCCGGCAATCAGCTTTTCATAAGAAGTGATGGTTTTGGAATGCTGCTCTGGCATAGCAGGATGATTCTGGCCATTTTCAAATAACAAACTATATATCATTTGTGTAATTGGGTAGGATGAAGTAGAACCATCAATGCGCGGCATCTCCTTGTCAAGCCCCAGTGCAACGGTCTCATCTCTTGCAATAGCGGGGTAGTGGACATTCAAAAAATTCCGAATAAAATAATAGAGAAATTGTGCCGCTTCCTGCCGCGTGACTGGTTGGTTAGGAGACAGGCGGTAGGTGTCATCAGACAGATCTTCATCCACATGATAATCTGTCTCCATCAAGACCTGATAGCCATTTGCAAACAGAGAGAGGTATGCTTCCTTTGCATAGTCGCTGACGGTGTCAAAGTCTTCCTCGCCGGTCAAAACTTGTTGTTTCTCGGCCTCGGTCACGGGGTTCAGTGCGCCCATGTAGTTCAGTGCGCGGGCGGCCATTGTCATTAATTCCTGCCGGGTAACGATGCGGTCAGGATAAAACAGCTTGTCGGCTGCCAGGATGCCAGATTGCCTCAGCTCTGAAATGGGTTGATAAAACCAGTTGTCTGCAGATACATCGGTAAATCCAGGGTCGGCTCCTGGTTCTAAATCCAGAACGCGGGCCAAAACCGCAGCCATCTGTGCGCGGGTCAGCACTTCTTCGCCGGCAAAGGTCCCGTCGTCATTTCCTTTGATGACGCCGCGCAGGGACAGAAAGTCGGCAAATGTATTTCGATAGATATCGCCTGAGGTATCGGAAAAAGTAACTGGTTCTTCCTTCGCGATTTCCAGTTTCGCATCTTTCGCCGCATAGGCATAGACATAGCCGTTTTGGTAGTCGCTGAGCGGAACTGGGTCACCGGAATCCACATATCTGGCGATGTAGGATTGGCCTTCTGCCCAGCTGTATTCCGTTTCGGTTTTCAATGCATGCATCATTTTTGCATTGGGTTCCTCCTGTGACAGAACTGGAACGGAACTAGTTAGAAGGCAGGCGGCTAACAGAAAACTTAAAAACTTTTTCATACGGACACTCCCTTTTCGTTTTGATTGATAGAATCAGTATAGCACAATAAAAAAGGAAAAACAATTACAGCCTGTTTACTTTTATATGAATGGCTAACGGATTTCGTAACATGGAAAACGGATGTCTGTATCCAGACATCCGTTTTCCACACAGTTTTTAGGAGTTTATTAATAATATGGGTTTATATATACCATCAATCCGAAGATTTTTGGTAATAGGCTTTTGTTTTGTATGGCCAAAAAAGTTCAGGCTCCGTAGTAAAAGCGCAATAAACGCCGTGTGGCATCATCCACACTTTGAATAACCGCAGTTGCGGCAGGTAACGCAGCCGCCTTCATGCTCCAGTACCGCAGAACATTCCGGACAAAGGCTTTTGCCCTCGTCCTTTTTCGTGCAGGTGAACTTCTCTCCGCAGTCGGCGCAAGAGAAATCGCAGCCGCTTTCCATATCCGCCGCCAGGGATTCCAGCTTTTGCGAAATGGGATCCTTCCCGCTGAATTTCAGGCTGTATACCTTCTGGATAACCTTTGCAATCGCATCCGGGCAGGAGGTGACCTTGAGGTCTTTGTGTTTAATGGTAGTCGGACACCGGATGCCTTTGAGCTGTTCAATAATCGCGCGCTCATCCATACCGGAACGCAGCGCGATGGATACCAGCCGGCTTGTCGCCTCAGACTGAGACGGACAACCGCCGCCGCGGCCTGTGTTTGTGAAGACCTCACAAATGCCGCGCTCGTCGTAGTTGACTGTAACGTAGAGGTTTCCACAGCCAATCTGAACCTTTTCCGTGAAACCGGTGGTAACCGTCGGACGCGGACGCGGGGCAACCTGCGGGACGGCGGGTTCTTCCGAGGCGGATGTTTCCTCTTTGCCCTGCACTTTACCGATGTTGAGCACCTGCATATCCCGGCTGCCGTCACGGTAAATCGTAACACCCTTACAGTTGGTTTTGTATGCGAGCAGGAACACCTGCTTTACGTCGTCCTCCGTAGCGCTCTTTTGGAAATTCACCGTTTTAGAAACAGCGTTATCCGTGTGCCGCTGGAATGCAGCCTGCATCTTTATATGCCAGAGCGGCGAGATATCATGCGCGGTCACAAAGATTTTCTGCACTGCTTCTGGGATTTCCTTCATATTGTGGATAGAACCGGCCTCTGCAATTTTGCGCATCAGCGGCTCAGAATAAAATCCCTCTTCTTTTGCAAATTGTTTGAAAACAGGATTTGTTTCAATAAATTCCGTATTATCCATGACGTTGCGGATGAACGAAAGCGCAAAAACGGGCTCCACACCGCTGGAAACCCCCGCAATCATACTGATGGTTCCGGTTGGGGCAATCGTCGTTACGGTTGCATTCCGCAGGCGCAGCTCGGTGCCGGCATAGATGCTTTCGTCGAAAAGCGGGAATACGCCGCGCACCTTTGCCAACTCAACACTTGCGGCTTTTGCAGTATCGTCCACATAAGCCATGAGATTTTCCGCCAGTTTTACGCCCTCTTCCGAATTATATGGAATGCCTAGTATATAGAGCAGGTCGGCAAACCCCATCACGCCGAGGCCGATTTTGCGCGTTTGGCGGGTAGTAAATGCAATTTGTTCAATCGGATACTTATTCACGTCGATGACGTTGTCGAGAAAATGGACGGCAGACACGACTGTCGCTTGCAGCCGGTCATAATCTATTGTCATCTCGTTTCCTTTTTTCTTTACCATTGCCGCAAGGTTAATGGAACCCAGGTTGCAGGATTCGTATGGCAAAAGCGGCTGTTCCCCGCACGGGTTGGTGCTTTCAATTTCTCCCTGCGACGGGACGACATTACCCTTGTTGACGCGGTCTAAGAAAATAATTCCCGGTTCTCCGTTGCTCCAGGCGGCATGAACCAACTTGTCAAACACCTCTTTTGCGTTCAACTTGCCGACTACTTCTTTGCTGTGCGGGTCAATCAGGTCGTAATCCTCCCCGCGTTCGACCGCCTGCATGAATGCTTCCGTAATGCCAACACTGATATTGAAATTTGTGATTTCTGCATTATCCTGCTTACAGGTGATGAACTCCAAAATATCCGGGTGGTCAACCTTTAAAATCCCCATATTTGCGCCGCGCCGCGTTCCGCCCTGCTTGACAGCTTCCGTCGCCGCGTTGTACACCTTCATAAAACTGATAGGGCCACTCGCGACGCCGCCTGTAGAGCCAACAATGGAGCCCTTCGGACGCAGACGGGAAAAGCTGAAGCCCGTTCCGCCGCCGCTTTTATGTATCATAGCAGCCTGCTTGATGCTTTCAAAAATGCCTTCCATCGTGTCCTCAATCGGGAGGACAAAACAGGCAGAAAGCTGCCCCAAATCCCGCCCCGCATTCATCAGGGTAGGAGAGTTTGGAAGGAACCGCATCGAGGTCATCAACTCATAAAATTCCTCTTCCGTTTTGCTGATATCGGCATCTTTGTCATAATACAAATCCGCAGCGGCGATCGCTTTGGATACCCGACGGAACAATTCCGTTGGTGTTTCTACGGGCGTGCCGTCTTCCCCCTTCTTCAAATACCGTTTTTCCAGTACCTTAACCGCACTTTCAGACAACTGCACAACCTTCAACCCCTTCTAGTGAACAACAAGATGTTGTTTTCTCGTTTGTTATGAACACTAAATATTGTATATGCTTACGATATAATTGTCAAGTGCTTTTTGAAATTTTTATTCGCACTTATGATGAAAACGTCTTAATTTATTCCTCGTAAACAACACGCAGTGCAATGATTTTTATATGGTAAACAAACTTTAGAAGGAGATGCTTCACAATTTTAATTTTGTTATCGGCTTTCAATATTAATTTATTG
>CABSKZ010000061.1 GCA_902478395.1 uncultured Eubacteriales bacterium
ATATAATGGTTGTACAAGTTTTTTTACACACAAATATGGAGGAATCAAAATGGCGGAGCATACGCAGGAAAAAAAGCTACATACATCGGGGGAAACGACAGAAAAAAAGCTGTTCGCACGCTTTTCGCGCGGACAGAATTTCCATGCGTATGACATTTTAGGATGTCATAGAACGCCGGAAGGCTACCGTTTCAGAGTATGGGCTCCGCACGCGGAGGCCGTTACTGTCACTGGAGATTTCAACGGCTGGGACGAGACAGCGCTTCCGATGAAAAAAATATCGCCGTCCGGAATTTGGGAGGCGTTCAGCCAGGAAGCGCAGCTATTTGACAACTATAAATTCGTCCTGACCGCTCCTGGCGGAAAAAGCTTCCTCAAAGCCGACCCATACGGAACACATATGGAAACACGCCCCGGCACGGCGTCAAAAATCTATGACCTCGGCGGATACCAGTGGACGGACGCAAAGTGGCAGAAAAAGCAAAAGGACAGCCATCCGCTGGAGCAGCCAATGAATATCTATGAAATTCATTTGGGGTCGTGGAAGCAGTATGAGGATGGGGAACCGTATTCTTACCGGAAACTGGCGGAGGAACTGCCGGGCTACCTCACGGAAATGGGGTACACGCACGTCGAATTAATGCCGGTCAGCGAATATCCGTTTGACGGTTCGTGGGGCTATCAGGTCACAGGGTATTACGCGCCGACTTCGCGGTATGGTACGCCGGAAGATTTTATGTATCTGGTTGACAGCCTGCACAATGCGGGAATCGGCGTCATACTGGACTGGGTGGCAGCGCATTTTCCTAAGGACGCCAACGGCCTGTATGAGTTCGACGGCGCGTGCTGTTACGAATATGCCGACCCGCTTAAAAAAGAACACCCGGACTGGGGAACCCGGATTTTTGACTACGGCCGGGGCGAAGTCCAGTCCTTCCTGATTTCCAACGTTATTTTCTGGCTGGAAAACTACCACATTGACGGAATCCGCGTCGATGCGGTCGCTTCCATGCTGTATCTCGATTACGGCAAACAGAACGGAGAATGGCGGCCAAACAAAAACGGCGGAAGGGAAAACTATGAGGCGGTGGAATTTCTGCAAAAGCTCAACAAAGCCGCGTTTGCGGCAAATCCCTCCGTTTTGATGATTGCGGAGGAGTCCACCGCGTGGCCAATGGTGACGAAGCCTGCGGAGGACGGCGGACTTGGTTTTCTGTTCAAGTGGAATATGGGCTGGATGAACGACATGCTGCAATATATGCAAACCGACCCGTATTTCCGGAAAAACCAGCACAATCAAATTACTTTTTCGCTGACCTACGCTTTTTCTGAAAACTATATTCTTCCTCTTTCGCATGACGAGGTGGTGCACGGCAAGGCCTCTCTGATTAACAAAATGCCGGGCGAATATGGGCAGAAATTTGCTAACCTCCGCGCGTTTTTGGGTTACCAGATGGCGCATCCGGGGAAAAAGCTGCTGTTTATGGGCGGGGAGTTTGCCCAGTTCATCGAATGGAACTTTGCGCAGGCGCTTGACTGGCTCCTGCTGGACTATGAGATGCACCAAAAATTCCGGGACTGTGTGCGCGATTTGAACCATTTTTATCTCAAAACGCCTGCGCTCTGGGAAATTGAGGACAGCTGGGACGGGTTCCGGTGGATAGCGGCTGACGATGCCGGGCAGAATATTATTTCCTTCCGGCGAATGGACAGGGCCGGCCGCGAGCTTATCGTCATATGCAACTTCTCGCCGGTTATGCGGAAGGAGTACCGTTTCGGGGTTCCGTTTCAGGGGACCTATACGCAGAAATTTTCGACGGACGCGGAGCAGTACGGCGGGCATGGCGTTGAAAACGGCGCTGTGAAAAGCGAGCCAGTCCCTATGCACGGCTGTGAAAACAGCATTTGCATCACTGTTCCGCCAATGTCGGCTACCTTCTTTTCCTGCCGGAAAAGCATGAGCAAAAAGAAGACGGAGAAAACGGCATTGACAAAAAGTAAAATAGACACGAAGGGAGCTTGCCATGCTAAATAAGAAAAAATGTATTGCGATGCTGCTGGCCGGAGGCCAGGGAAGCCGGCTCGGCGTTTTAACGAAGAATATTGCCAAACCAGCCGTCCATTTTGGAGGCCGGTACCGGATAATCGATTTCACGCTTTCCAACTGCGTTAACTCCGGCATTGATACGGTCGGCGTTCTGACGCAGTATAAACCCCTGGAACTGAATGACTATATCGGCAACGGGCAGCCGTGGGGGCTTGACCGCAACAGCGGCGGCGTTCATATTCTACAGCCGTATGCCAAAATTAAATCGAAGGAATGGTATAAAGGGACGGCAAACGCCATCTATCAGAACGAACGGTTTATCGAACGGTATGAGCCGGAATATGTGCTGGTGCTTTCCGGCGACCATATTTACCAGATGGACTATTCTAAAATGCTGTCGCACCACATAAAAAACAATGCGGACTGCACGATTGCAGTAATTGATGTGCCGCTTTCCGACGCATCCCGCTTCGGCATTATGAACACGCGTGAGGACGGAAGCATCTACGAATTTGAGGAAAAGCCCAAGCAGCCGAAGAGCACCAAAGCCTCCATGGGCGTCTATATTTTCCGCTGGGCGGTTTTGAAAGAATTTTTGGAGGCGGATAACAAGGACGCGAAATCGGACCACGATTTCGGCAAGAATGTGATCCCCGCCATGCTCCACGACGGAAAGCGGATGTTTGCATATTCCTTTGCGGGCTACTGGAAGGATGTCGGCACTATTGAAAGCCTTTGGGAAGCGAATATGGACCTGATTCGGGATGCCGACCATCTGGACTTGGAAGACAAAAATATGCGGATTTACGCGCGCAACTACGACTGTCCGCCAACGTATATCGCAGCGGGCGCAAAAATTGTGAACGCTATGATTACCAAGGGCTGCAAAATAACCGGAAACGTGATGCGATCTGTTATATCCAGCGAGTGTGTCATTCAGTCGGGCGCGGTTGTGCGCGATTCCATCGTCCTGCCCGGCGCGGTTGTGGAGGAGAACGCCATTGTGGAATATGCCATTATCGGTGCGGGAACCACCATCGGGCGCGGCGCGCGCGTCGGTGCAGATAAGGAAGCTGCGGGCAAAGAATGGGGCATCGCGGTTGTAGGCGACAACCGGAAAATCAAGCCGGAGCAAATCGTTAGCCCAAATGAAACGGTGGGGTGACGCAAATCAACAGCGGGAATGGGCACACCGCAAAGCACCGCCCCGCGTGAAAGGAGACAACAATGGAATTAATGGGAGTTATTTTCTCTAACATATATGACGAGCATTTGGGGGAAATCACGAAGAACCGGACGCTGGCCTCGCTGCCGTTCGGCGGCCGGTACAGGCTGATAGATTTCGTGCTTTCCAACATGGTCAACTCCGGCATTACCAACGTCGGCGTGATTACGAAATTAAACTACCAGTCCCTCATGGATCACCTCGGCAAAGGGAAAGAATGGGATCTGGACCGGAAAATCGACGGTCTGTTCATCCTTCCGCCGTTCGGCGCGGGACAAAAACGGATTTATAAGGATAAAATCGAAGCGCTGTGGGGCGCGATGCGCTATCTGGAGCGCTCGAATGAGGAATATGTCGTGCTGTCGGATTCCAACATCATCTGTTCCTTGAATTATAAAGACGTGCTGGACCGCCACATCGAAACAAACGCGGACATTACCGTTGTCACAAAGCGGGAGCATATCACGGACCGCCTGGACACGAAAGGCCTTGTCATTAAGACAGATAAAAACGGCGTTGTCATCGACGTCCTGGTCAATTACAACATCCCCGGTGTAGTCAAATGCGGCATGGGCATGTATTTGATGAAACGGGAGCTGCTCATTAGCCTGCTGAATGAAGCAAATTCCTATAATCTGACGGATTTTGACCGGGAAATCATCCAAAATAAGTATCAATCCATGAAAATCGTGGACTGGGAATTCGAGGACACCATTCTGCGCATCGACAGCGTACAGCGCTATTTCGAAGCGAATATGGCCCTGCTCAGCGAAGAGGTCCGCGACGAAATATTTAATAAGCATGGTTATGTTTACACCAAGGTCCGCGACGAGGTGCCAACCCACTATGGCGAGAGCTGTACCGTGTCGAACTCCCTGGTGGCGGACGGCTGCCACATCGACGGCGAAGTGGAAAATTCCATTTTGTTCCGCGGCGTCCGGGTTGCAAAAGGGGCAAAGGTAAGCAACTGTATTTTAATGCAGGATACGCAAATCGGCAAAAATGTGGAGCTTGATTACATCATATCCGATAAGGAGGTTACGGTTTCCGACGGACGGATGCTCATGGGAGCGCCGAAGCACCAGCTGATTATTTCCAAAGGGAAGACCGTGTAAAGAAAAATGCCGGACTATGATCCGGAAAGGGGTTGGTTTCTGACATGAAGATATGGTTCGCAGCGGCGGAATGCGCGCCGTTCATCAAAACCGGCGGGCTTGGCGACGTAGCGGCGGCTTTCCCGAAAGCGCTGGCGCAAAACGGCGTGGAAGCATGTGTGGTCCTGCCGCTTTACAAAAGCATTAAGCAAAATTTTATAGAACAGTTCACGTTTGTCACGTCATTTACCGTGCCGCTCAGCTGGCGCGGCGTATATTGCGGCGTTTTCCGGTACGAAGCGGACGGCGTGCGGTACTATTTCCTTGATAATGAATATTATTTTTTGCGGGATTCCGTCTATGGCGATTACGACGACGGGGAGCGGTACGCCTTTTACTGTAAGGCGGTTCTGGAAATGATGCAGTATCTGGGCGATTATCCCGATGTCATTCACTGCAATGACTGGCAGGCGGCCATGATTCCCCTGTTTCTAAAAGGGTTTTACCAGCATCTGTCTGGCTACGGAGGAATCCGCACGATGTTCACCATCCATAACATCGAGTATCAGGGAAAGGTCTCCTACAGCTTTTTGCGGGAGGTCCTCGGTATGGATGAGGCATATATGCAGTATCTTGACTACGGCGGCTGCGTGAACCTGATGTTTTCCGCCATTTGCCTTGCCGACAAGGTCACAACCGTTTCCCCAACCTACGCGGAGGAGGTCAAAACCGCATTCTACGGGCGCGGACTTCAGGAGGTGCTCAGCGGGGTTTCCTACAAATTCTGCGGAATATTGAACGGCCTTGACACAGTCGTGTGCGATCCGCATACAGATCCGCACCTGTTTCATAAATACAGCACAAAAGCGATGGCGGGAAAGAAAATTGGAAAACGCCGTCTGCAGGAAATGCTTGGACTGCACGCGGACACGGAAATTCCTATCGTCGCGATGATTACGCGGCTGGTGGGCCACAAGGGGCTGGATTTGGTGCAGTATGTTCTGCACGAAATGATGGAGCGCCGCCTCCAGCTTGTCGTGCTGGGCACCGGCGATAAGGCATATGAGCAGATGTTTTGGGATGCTGCCGGCGCATATCCCGGGCGCGTGTCGGCCAATATCCGCTTCGACGCGGATCTGGCCTCCAAGCTGTATGCCGGGGCCGATATGTTCCTGATGCCCTCGCTGTCGGAACCATGCGGTCTCGCACAGATGATAGCCATGCGCTACGGAACGGTGCCTATCGTGCGGGAAACAGGCGGCCTGAAGGACACGGTCTGGCCAATTAATCCGGAAACAGGGGAGGGGCGCGGCTTCACCTTCCAGAGCTACAACGCGCACGATATGCTCGGTGCGGTTGACCGGGCGCTGTCGCTTTACTATGATAACCGGGAACTGTGGAAAAAAATAGTGCGCTCTGACATGGAGCAGGACTTTTCCTGGGTGCGGTCCGCGCAGCAGTATATTCGGATTTATGAAAGCATGTAGCGGAAGAAAAAAGAATTGAGGTGTAGAAATGGAATATAGCAAAGATACCCTGAAAAAACTGGTCGATGAAAAAATCCTGCGGCACTTCGGCTGTGAGCCGGAGGAGGTAACGCGCCAGCAGCTATTCAAAGCGGTCTCACTTGTCGTGCGGGATATCCTCATGAAAAAGCGCCTGGAGTTTGAAAAACAGATCCGTCAGGCAGAGGCAAAGCGCGTTTACTATATGTCGATGGAATTTCTCGTCGGCACGTCGTTCCACAATAACCTGTACAACCTTCAGCTGGAGGACGAGATGCGTTCTGTCGTGGCGGAATACGGCTACAACATCGAAGAGTTATACGGTATGGAGCCGGACGCCGGCCTGGGAAACGGCGGGCTGGGGCGGCTCGCGTCGTGCTACCTTGATGCGCTGACGACACAGCAGATCCCCTGTACAGGGTTTTCCATCCGGTACGAATTCGGCATCTTCAAACAGAAAATTATCGACGGCTGGCAGATGGAATTTCCGGACAATTGGCTGGATATGGGCGATGTATGGCTGGTTCCGCGCGAGGACGAGGCGTTCGAGGTGAAGTTTGACGGGCGGATTTCCGAAAACTGGGTGGACGGCATCAACCAGGTGGAGTATACCGATTACAACACCGTTATCGCTGTTCCGTACGATATGTTGATTTCCGGCTACGATACCAAAGCGGTCAATGAACTGGTGCTTTGGAGCGCCAAATCTCCCAGCAGGCTGGATATGGACCTGTTTTCCCGCGGCGAATACGTCCGCTCCATGGAAAAAAACGCACTTGCGGAATCCATTTCGAAGGTGCTCTACCCGGCGGACGACCACTATAAGGGCAAGGAACTGCGCCTGAAGCAGCAGTATTTGCTGGTTTGCGCCTCCCTGCAAAGCATCCTCAAACAATTTATGAAGGAATACGGCGATATTAGGAAGCTGCCGGAGAAGGTCGCCATCCATATCAACGACACGCATCCGTCCCTGTGCGTGCCGGAACTGATGCGCATTCTGCTCGACGACTACCACATGGACTGGGACGAGGCGTGGAAGATTACCGCAAACACCCTTGCGTACACAAACCACACCGTCATGAGCGAGGCGCTGGAACGCTGGCCCGAATCCCTTTTTGCGGAAAAACTGCCGCGGATTTACCAAATTGTGCGGGAAATCAGCCGCCGGTTCAACGTACTCATCAATGAGCACTATCACGGAGACAATGCCAAAATCAACTATATGGATATCATCGCGAATAACCAGGTCAAAATGGCAAACCTCTGCCTTGCCTGCTGCCATAAGGTGAACGGCGTGTCGAAGCTCCATTCCGATATTTTGAAAGACGACGTTTTCCATGATTTTTACTATATCATGCCCGATAAATTTACAAACGTCACCAACGGCATCGCGTACCGGAGGTGGCTCTGCCAGGCGAACCCTGCGCTGTCGGACTTTTTAAAATCCCTGATAGGGGATGGCTTCGTGCGGGATGCCTCCCAGCTCACCCGCCTCATGGAATATCAGAATGACAAAGGCGTGCTGGATGAACTGCAAAAAATCAAGCTGAAAAATAAACTGCGGCTGACGCAGTATATCGAGGAGCATAACGGGATTCACGTAGACCCAGCCTCCATCTTCGACGTGCAGGTAAAGCGGCTGCACGAGTACAAGCGGCAGCTGCTCAACATCCTGCACATCCTGCACCTGTACCGGACGATCAGGGAAAACCCGGATGCGGATATCCAGCCCCGCACCTTCCTGTTTGCGGCAAAGGCCTCCGCCGGGTATGTCATGGCAAAGCAAATCATCCGCCTCATCAACTGCGCGGCAAATGAAATCAATGCCAACCATGCGACGCGTGATAAGCTGAAGGTCATCTTTTTAGAGGATTACCGCGTCTCCCTCGCGGAAATCATCATTCCGGCCGCGGAGCTTTCCGAACAGATATCTGTTGCGGGCAAGGAGGCCTCCGGCACAGGGAACATGAAGCTGATGATTAACGGCGCCGTAACCGTCGGAACCCTGGACGGCGCTAATGTTGAAATACTCGAGCAGGTCGGCAGGGAGAATATTTTCCTGTTCGGCATGACGGCGGAAGAGGTCAACCAGCTTTGGCAGAAAGGCTATCATCCGATGGAAATCTACCAAAACAACCGGGATGTCCGCGCGGTGGTTGATATGCTCAACCAGGGCGTAGGCGGCGCAAATTTCAGCGACATCGCCCATTCCCTTACACAGGGCAGCTACGGCAGTGCGGACGCCTATATGACGTTGGCCGACTTTGATTCCTATAAAAACGCCCACAATGAAATTCTGTCTGCCTACGGAGACCGCGACCGGTTCAACCGAATGTCCCTCGTCAACATCGCAAACGCGGGCGTCTTTTCGGCGGACAGGAGCGTCAGGGAATATTGTGACACGATTTGGAACGCGAAACGGGTGGATTGGTAATGCAAATATTATTCGACAGCCGGAATCCGCTGTTTAAAGAACCGTTTGGCTGTGTTGCGGCAGGAGAAACGCTCCGCCTTAGGCTGCTGGCGGGCAGTGCGGCGGAGCGCGCCTGCGTCCTGCTGGAGTGCGACGGCGGAGAAACAGCGGAATATGAAATGGAGCCGGAAGGGGAGAAGGGCGGCTGGTTCCATTTTGCCTGTTCCGTTCCTTTCCGGGAGCCGGGACTGTATTTTTACAAGTTCCGGCTTTTTTCACAGGCGCAGGAACTTCTGATAGGAAAAGACGCGCAAAACAGACCAGTGCCGGACGGCGGGGCGTGGCAGCTTCTCTGCTATGCGAATACCTACAAAACGCCGGAAGCCTTTCAGGGCAAGGTTATGTACCAGATTTTCCCCGACCGGTTTTATCAAAGCGGGAGCAGCGACTGCACCGGAAAGCTCGGGCCGTACTGGCTACATGAGGACAAAGCGGATACCCCTGCTTACCTTCCGGACGAGACGCGCGAGGTCCGCAACAACGATTTCTACGGCGGGAACATAAACGGCATTTTAGAAAAACTGGCCTATCTGAAAGAATTGGGTGTTAGCCTCCTCTATTTAAATCCGGTTTTTATGGCCTATTCCAACCACCGGTATGATACGGCGGACTATCTGCGCATCGATCCCATGCTTGGCACAGAAGCAGATTTTGCCGCGCTCACGCAGACTGCGCATCAAAATGGAATGAAGGTTATACTAGACGGCGTATTTTCCCATACGGGGGATGACAGCGTCTATTTTGACCGCAAAAAAAGGTTTGGAAACGGCGCCTATGACAATCTGGAATCTCCCTACCGGGGCTGGTACAATTTCGGGCGTTTTCCGGATGAATATGACTGCTGGTGGGGTATCAAGACCCTTCCCTGTACCAACGAGATGGACGAGAGCTTCCTGCGTTTTATTGTGACGGGGGAGGACAGCGTCATCCGCCATTGGCTGCGCCTCGGGGCGGACGGCTTCCGGCTCGACGTGGCCGATGAACTGCCGGACGGTTTTCTGGAAACGCTTTATGAGACGGTGAAAGAGGAAAATCCAGAGGCGGTGGTCATCGGGGAGGTATGGGAGGACGCTTCAAATAAAATCAGTTATGGACTGCGCAGAAAATATTTGCAGGGCCGCCAGATGGACGGGGTGATGAACTATGTATATAAGGACGCAATCATTCGGTTTGTCACAGGCCTTGCCAGCGGAATGGAGTTTTCTGAAACGGTTTTCACCATTGCGGAGAACTATCCGCCGCCGGCGCTCCATTGCCTGATGAACAGCCTTTCCACACACGACACGGTGCGGATTTTAAACGCGCTTTCCGGCGTCCGCGCGGAAGAAATGAGCAAGGAGGAACGCGCGGAATATAAGCTGGCGGCGGCGGAGTGTGCGCTGGCGAAAAGCAGGCTCGTTCCCGCGGCCTTTTTGCAGTTTACCCTTCCTGGAACCGCCTGTATCTATTACGGTGATGAAATTGGCATGCAGGGGTTTGAAGACCCGTTCAACCGTCGGTTTTTTACGTGGGAACAGCAGGACGGCGAAATTTTTCGGTTGGTCAAGGAACTAGCCGCCATGAAGAATCAATATGGGTGCTTGCAGACGGGAAAAATCATTCCCGGATTTTGCGGCGAACGCTTCATGTCCTATTGGCGCAGCGCGGAGGAAATTGCCGTTTTCTGTGCTGTAAACTGCGGCATGACGCCAATCACGCTGCCGGAACTGAAAAATGCCGAAACAATTTTCCGGCATAATACCGAAGGCCTGGATGGCGCCGTGACGATTCTTCCGAACGGCTGCGCGGCATTCCTGGTAAATTAATTTGGAAAAGTATACATGCATTTTTGGACGCGGCAAACCGAGAAAAGGAAAGAAAATGAGGCTGGCAGGCCATCTGAAAGGAGGGCCGCGCGAATCCTATCAGGTTATATTGCTGGCGGTGCGTCAAGGCGTGACGAAACGGTTTTCCCGCTGCAAAACGATTATGGGCCGTCCGCAACGGGGCGGCCCTTTCTTATATCATACGTACAGGCCGCCGATTGGCCTGCTTCACCCAGATTGAATCAACACATTTTGGAAAATCATTTGCAGTTTTCCTCACACATAACAGGCCGCCGGAAGTTCCGGCGGCCTGCGGCTTATCTGTCATTCATTTTTGGATATTCCCGGTGCTTTACAACAGCCTTGTACGCCGGGCGGATAATTTTTCCGTTGTTTGCGATTTCTTCAATCCGGTGCGCGCTCCAGCCCGCTATGCGGGCAATGGCGAACAGCGGCGTGTATAGTTCCGGCGGAATGTTCAGCATCTTATACACAAAGCCGGAATAGAAATCCACATTCGCGCTGACGCCCTTGTACATTTTCCGAACCTTTCCGATGACCTCCGGCGCGAGCCGTTCTACCTTTGAGAAGAGGTTGAATTCCTCTGTCAGTCCCTTTTCCGCGGCAAGCTTTTCCACATAGGCCTTAAAAATTGTGGCGCGCGGGTCGGACAGGGAGTACACCGCGTGGCCAATTCCGTAAATCAGGCCGGAATGGTCAAAGGCTTCCTTGTTCAGTATCTTAACTAAGTAATTCGCTATTTCTTCCTCGTCGTTCCAGTCTTTGAGGTTTTCTTTTATGTCGTCGAACATCTTGATAACCTTAATATTTGCGCCGCCGTGCCGCGGCCCTTTCAGCGAGCCGAGCGATGCGACGACGGAGGAATAAGTATCTGTGCCGGACGAGGTCACCACATGCGTCGTAAACGAGGAGTTATTTCCGCCGCCGTGCTCTGCGTGCAGCACCAGCGCAAGGTCGAGAATTTTCGCCTCAAGAGCCGAATAAACCCCGTCTTTGCGCAGCATGCGCAGAATATTTTCCGCCGTGGACAAGCCCTTTTTCGGCGGCCGGATGACAAGGCTCTTTTTCTTGTAGTAATGTGAGTACGAACGGTAGCTGTAAACAGCCAGCTGCGGGAATTGCGCAATCAGCTGCAGCGATTGCCGCACGACGTTTTCAATTGAGGTGTTGTCCGCGTTGTCGTCGTAGGAATAGAGCGTCAGAACCCCTTTTGCCAGAGCGTTCATCATATCGCGGCTGGGCGCGCTCATTATGGTGTCGCGCACAAATTCCTCCGGAAGCTCCGTATAGTCAGACAAAATGGAGCGGAATTCATCGTACTGCGCTTCGGAGGGCAGTTCCCCAAACAAGAGCAAATAACAAACTTCCTCAAAACCGAACCGGTTTTCCGTTAAAAATCCCCGGACGATTTCCTCAATATCATACCCGCGGTAATACAGCTTGCCTTCGCAGGGAATCAGGTCATTGTCCTGAATAATGTAGGAGCGGACCTCGGAGATTTCCGTAAGCCCTGCCAAAACGCCCTTTCCGCTGACGTCGCGGAGCCCTCTTTTGACCTCGTATTTGCTGTATAGTTCAGGGTCAATCATACTGCTTTGTTTCGCCATTTGGCTGTACTTTTCAATGGTTGGACTCGATTGGGTGTTGTTCATCATGGAAACCTCGCTTTCTGCACCAGGTGCGTTGAATAATATGAAAAATAATGAAAAACAGGGTGAAAAAACAATATAACTTGGCCGAGGAAGCGGCCGCGGATAAAAACCGGAAAATAGTGTAAACTACATTTTATATAAATTCTGAAAAAAAAGCAAGCCGAGTATTTTA